>JBEVFG010000042.1:0-4051 GCA_040512415.1 Pseudolabrys sp.
GCGCGGTCTAGGGCCGCGCGCGCCTGTTTCTGCCGGTTTCTTAGAGTTCTTTGCCGATCACCCGGTCGACCGAGTAGGGGCCGCCGCCACGCAGGGCAATGGCAAACATGACGATGCCCAGGAAAAGCACGTATTCGTAGCCGCCCTGACTAACCGAGAAGCCCTTGACCCAATGGGCCGCGAACATCGCGATCAGGAGTTCGATCGCGATCGCCGCCGCGAAGAAGCGCGTGAACAGGCCAATGATAATACAGATGCACCCAACCGTTTCGAGGAAGAGCGCCGAATAGGCCAAAAACGTAGGCATCGGCAGGCCGTAATTCGTTCCGAACGCGCCCGCTACGCGACCGACACCCGCGTTGAGCTTACCCCATCCATGCATGAACAAAATCCCGCCAACACCAACGCGGATCATCGGATACCAAAGATCGGACACGGACTCGTAAAAACTGGCCAAGCCCGGAAAAAGTAATTTCGGTTCTCCGCTACGTGCTGCCATCGCAAATCCCCCCGATGTTGGCTATTGCGCCACGGGTTTGTGGCACCAGCCGATTACAGGATTCTACAACACCGGATCGAGGCTGCTATTCACATCCACGCGTTGCTGCAGCGCGAAATATCCACGTCAAGGGACCGGAATCAGGCTGGCCGTGTCCGGCACGGGGACGCCATCGATCCGGCAGTGGCCGTTTTCGATCTGCAGGCGCCCCTCGGCCAATAGTTTGAGAGCCAGTGGATAGATTTGGTGCTCGGCCTTGAGCACGCGTGCGGCAAGCTCTTTTTCAGTCTCCCCGGGTCGCACGTTGATTGCCGCTTGCGCGATGATTGGCCCAGAATCCATTTCAGGCACCACAAAATGGACGGTTGCGCCGTGGACCTTCACGCCCGCCTCGAGAGCCCGCCGGTGCGTATCGAGGCCCTTGAAAGCTGGCAGCAGGGCGGGGTGGATGTTGAGAATTCGATGCTGCCATTGCTTGACGAAACCTGCGGTCAACAGTCGCATGAAACCGGCAAGACAGACGATATCGATGCGATGCCTTTCAAGCACGGCCTGCAAGGCGCTCTCGAAGGCTGTGCGGTCCTTTCCGAAAGCGGTGTGATCGACGACCTCGGTGGTTATTCCATTGGCCCGTGCGACCACGAGGCCGCCCGCATCCGGACGATTTGAAATCACAGCCACGATTTCCGCAGGATAGGTCTTGTCCTTCGCGGCTTCGATGAGGGCAGCCATGTTGGAGCCGCGGCCAGAGATGAGGACTGCGACCCGTTTGCGGTTCATGTCTCACCCAAGATTAAGCTTGCCGTCATAGACGACACGTTCGCCGTCTGCGGTCTTGCCGACATGTCCAAGCGCCACGACTTTTTCCCCCGAGCGCGTAAATGCCTGCATGACGGCATCTGAGTCTTTTGCGGATACGATGACGATCATTCCGATGCCGCAATTGAATGTGCGCAGCATTTCGCTCTGTGCAATTCCGCCCGCGTCAGCGAGCCACTTGAAGACCGGAAGAACAGGCGCGGCTGCGAGATTGATGCGCGCGCCAAGACCTTTTGGCAGCACCCGTGGAATGTTGTCGGGGAATCCGCCGCCGGTGATATGCGCCAGTCCCTTCACTGCTTTTGTGTCTCGGATCGCGGCCAGACATGATTTCACGTAAATCCGGGTCGGAGCCAGAATTGATTCACCCAGACTTTTTCCGGTCATGAATGGTGCCGGAGCACTCCAGCTGAGCCCGCTTTTTTCAACGACCTTGCGGACCAGCGAGTAACCATTGGAGTGCACACCCGAAGACGCCAAGCCGATGATAACATCACCTTCTGCGACGTCGGTGCGCGGAAGCACGGCATCCCGTTCGACTGCGCCGACAGCGAACCCCGCAAGGTCGTAATCATCACCGCTATACACGCCCGGCATTTCCGCCGTTTCGCCGCCGATCAGGGCGCAACCGGCCTCGCGGCAGCCGATGCTGATACCTGCGACAACGGCCGCGCCAAGCTCGGGCTCAAGCTTTCCGCAGGCATAGTAGTCGAGAAAGAACAGGGGCTCTGCACCCTGCACGACCAGGTCATTCACGCTCATTGCAACCAGATCGATACCGATCGTGTCGTGCCGGCCGGTTTCAATGGCAACTTTGAGTTTCGTGCCAACGCCGTCCGTTGCTGCGACGAGAACAGGATCGCGGTAGCCGGCTTGCTTAAGATCGAAAATTCCGCCAAAGCCGCCAATCTCGGAATCGGCGCCGGGCCGCGCCGTTGCCCGCACCAGGGGCTTGATCAACTCCACCATCCGGTTGCCGGCGTCGATATCAACACCGGCCTGCGCGTAAGTGAGTCCGCGCCGATTTTCTGCCATGATACGCCCTCGCAAACGCACGATCCGGGACTCCCGGAAGTCAGGAAAAGACCGTGCGTAGGCAAAATGTTACGCCGGGGTCCTACGTTGGAATCGCAAGTCGCGCAATGGTCCAGGCGCCGTTATACTCTGCCCGAGGGGTTGACGCTGTTCCGGCATCTGACGCCGGAGTGCGCGCGCGAGCCGGGATTGCCTTGAGTATTCCTAATCTCATTACGTTGGGACGCATTTTGCTGGTACCGGTCGTCGTTTGGGCGATCGCGTCCGGCGAGCAATACATCTGGATCGCGTTCGTGCTGTTTCTGGCGGCGGGGGTGAGCGACGCGGTCGATGGATATCTCGCAAAGCGATTCCAGATGACCACCGAGCTCGGTGCCTATCTCGACCCGCTTGCCGATAAGACGCTGATCGTTTCGATCTATCTGACGTTGGGCATCAAAGACTTGATTCCCGGCTGGCTGGTCATCTTGGTCGTGTCGCGAGACATCATGATCGTGGGCGCAGTCATGCTGTCTTGGCTGGTCGGGATACCCATCAAGGTCAAACCGTTGCTGGTATCCAAGCTAAACACGGTTGCGCAGATTGTATTCGCCTGCGTTGTACTTGGCACGGTTGGTTTCAGTTATCCGTTGCCGACACTCACCTTGGTGCTCATGGCCCTTGTCACCACGCTGACATTGCTGTCGGTTGCCGCGTATGTGGCCGAATGGGTGCGCCACATCAATTCGACGGCGTCAAAACCTTGAGTCCGCGCGCGCCATCACGGTCACGCCGTAAGTCCACACTCGACGGCAGTGTGGTGGAGCGCCACTTTCTCTTCTGGCTGGCTGTTCTTGTGCTCGTCGTCCTGGCGCTGTGGCTGTTGAGCGAAATACTGCTGCCCTTTGTTGCCGGCCTGGCGATTGCATATCTGCTGACACCACTAACGGACCGGCTCGAGCGCTTCGGTATCAATCGGCTGGCGGCAGCCTTGCTGATCATCGCCGTTGTCGTGCTTGCACTTGTCTACCTCATCTTGCTCGTCGCTCCCATTGTGGGCGCGCAGCTGTCCTCCTTTATCGACAGCGTCCCCGGCAACGTCACAAGACTACAGGCTCTTCTGGGCGACCCAAGCAGGCCCTGGCTGCAGAAATTGCTTGGCGCCGGCTTCAGCGCCGACAAATCGATCGGAGATTTGGTGACGCAAGGTGTCGGCTGGCTGACGACATTCTTGCGCTCGTTATGGTCCGGCGGCCGCGCGCTTGTCTCTTTGTTCTCGCTAGTCGTCGTAACGCCCGTGGTTGCATTCTACTTGATCTACGACTGGCACCGCATGATCCGCAACGTCGACAGCTGGATTCCGATCCAGTATCGCGACACGGTGCGCGAGCTTGCCCGCGAAGTGGATGCTGCGATCGCCGGCTTCGTGCGCGGGCAGACCGCGGTGTGCCTTATCCTCGGCTCCTTTTACGCGGTTGCACTCACTCTCACTGGACTCAATTTCGGTCTGCTCATCGGCCTCATCTCCGGTCTCATCACATTTATCCCGTATGTCGGATCCATGACGGGTCTTGTGCTGGCGCTTGGCGTGGCGGTCGCGCAGTTCTGGCCGGCCTACGGATTGATCCTTATCGTGCTCGGTATTTTCCTTGTCGGCCAATTTGTCGAAGGTAACGTGCTTGCGCCAAAGTTGGTTGGCGAAAGTGTTGGAATTCATCC
>JBEVFG010000043.1:0-6992 GCA_040512415.1 Pseudolabrys sp.
TCGGCGGTGCGCAGCCCCTTGGCAAGCGTGGCCGAAATTGCCTGGTCGATCCAGTCGGCTTGCTTGCCGAGATTGAACGAATAGCGCAGAGCCATGCCAAACGACGCGATCATCGCAATGGGATTGGCGATGCCCTTGCCGGCAATGTCCGGCGCCGAGCCGTGCACCGGTTCGTAGAGCGCTTTTCGCTTCTTGGTTTTTGCATCAGCCTCGCCGAGCGAAGCGGACGGCAGCATACCGAGCGAGCCCGTAAGTGTCGCCGCAATGTCAGACAACACATCGCCGAACAGATTGTCCGTGACAATGACATCGAATTGCTTCGGCCACCGGACTAGTTGCATGCCGCCGGCGTCGGCCAGCATGTGCTCAAGCTGAACGTCCTTGAATTCGCGTGCATGCACTTGAGTCATGACTTCGTTCCACAGCACGCCCGATTTCATGACGTTGCGCTTTTCCATCGAGGTGACCTTGTTGCGCCGCTTGCGTGCAAGCTCGAAAGCCACGCGGCCGATCCGCTCGATCTCGTAGGTATCGTAGACCTGAGTATCGATTGCGCGTTTCTGGTTGTTGCCGAGGTCCGTGATCGTCTTCGGCTCACCGAAATAAACGCCACCGGTCAGCTCGCGCAAAATAATGATGTCGAGACCTTCAACGACTTCGCGCTTGAGCGAAGATGAATCCGCCAGCGCCGGATAGACGATCGCCGGGCGCACATTGGCGTAGAGATCGAGATCCTTGCGCAGGCGCAGCAGGCCGGCCTCGGGCCGCACGTCATATGGCACCTTGTCCCACTTCGGCCCGCCGACCGCGCCAAATATCACGGCGTCCGCCGCCTTCGCCTTTTCCATCGTGGCGTCGGTGATGGCCACCTTGTGCGCGTCATAGCAGCAGCCTCCAACCAGCGCCTCTTCGGTCGCGAACTTCTCGGAGCCTTTTTTGTTGAAGAAATCGATGACACGCTTCACCTCGGCCATGACTTCCGGGCCGATCCCGTCTCCGGGAAGAAGAAGCAGGTTGTGGGTAGCCATACACTGTACCTCGCAGAAACGTCGCTGGCGGATTGCTAAAGCGTCGTTGCGAACTTGGCAACCAGTGATGCAGGTTGAGATTTGCGCCCGTACGGAGAGACCCAATGGCAAACGGTAAGGTCAAGGTAGTGATCGTTGGGGCAGGTTTTGGCGGCCTCGAAGCCGCCAAAGCACTGCGGCGCGCCGCTGCAGAGGTCGTGGTTATCGACCGGCACAATCACCATTGCTTTCAGCCTCTGCTCTATCAGGTAGCTACGGCTGCCCTTTCGCCGGCGGATATTGCGTGGCCAATCCGGCACATTTTGCGTTCCCAACGCAACGCCACTGTTTTGATGGAAAAAGTTCTTGGCGTAGATGCCAAAGAAAGACTTGTTCGAGCGGAGTTTGGCGAGGTGCGATACGACTATCTCGTGATCGCGACTGGCGCGCAGCATTCTTACTTTGGCCACGACGAATGGGCGGCTTATGCGCCAGGTCTTAAGCGCATCGAGGACGCCACCACCATACGACGCAAACTTCTGACTGGGTTTGAGCGCGCCGAGTTGACGCAGGACAATAATGAACAGCAGCGCCTCCTTACGTTCGTGATCGTAGGCGGCGGCGCGACCGGCGTTGAAATGGCGGGCGCAATTGCCGATGTCGCACGGCAGACACTCGCTGCGGATTTTCGTCGCATCGACCCTCGGCGCGCGCGGATCGTTCTCATCGAAGCCGGATCGCGTGTGTTGCCGACATTTCCCCCGCGTCTTTCAGACTACGTAAGAAAAACTTTGGAGCGGAGCGGTGTTGAGGTCAGAGCCGAGACACTCGTGACCGGCTGCGATGCGCGGGGCGTCGATCTCAAGAGTGGGCGCATTGATGCTGAAACCATCATCTGGGCCGCTGGCGTTACAGCATCACCAACTGCGCAATGGCTCGGTGCCGAAACGGATGCTTCCGGCCGAGTGAAGGTCGCAAAGGATCTGTCAGTGCCGGATTATCCGAACATCTTTGTAATCGGTGATACTGCTTCAGTTCTCGATGAACAGGGGCGGCCGGTGCCCGGCATCGCGCCCGCCGCCAAACAGATGGGTACATACGTCGCAAAAGTTATCTCCGCACGCATTGCCGGGTCGAAGCAGCCGGGCCCGTTCCGGTATGTGCATTTCGGGGATCTCGCAACCATTGGCCGCCGGGCTGCGGTGGTGAAATTGGGTCGGCTGGAACTAAAGGGCTTCGTCGCCTGGGCGTTTTGGAGCGTGGCGCACATCTATTTTCTGATCGGTCTCCGTTACCGCTTCCTGGTGGCGATCAACTGGGCATGGGATTACATCACATTTCAACGCGGTGCCCGTTTGATAACCGAGGATCGCTCTCCTAAAGACCGCTGAACCAGTTGTAGCCCTTGTCTTCCCAGTAGCCGCCTTTGTCGGTGTTGGTGACCTCCATCGCCACCACATATTTCGGATTTTTGAAGCCTAGCTTTGTCGGCATCCGGATCTTCATAGGAAAGCCGTAGGCCCGCGGCAGGATTTTGTTATCGAACTTGAATGTCATTTGCGTCTGCGGATGCAGGGCGGTCGGCATGTCGATCGTGTTGGTGTAGCCCTCGGCGCACTTGAACCAGACATATTTGGCGCGCGTATCAGCGCCGATCCGTTGCAAAAAATCCGACAACCGCGTCCCCTGCCATGAGCCGATGGCGCTCCAGCCTTCGACGCAGACATGCCTTGTGATCTGCGACACCTCCGGCAGCGCGTGCAATTCCTCGAGCGTCCAGGGCTTCTTGCTGTCGACGAGGCCGGCCACCTCCAGCCTGTAGCTGTTGCCGTCCACCACGGGCGCCTCGTCCTCGTCATAGTAGCCGTTGAACGGGAAAGGCCGGGTGATCGCGCTTTCGGAATATGTCGGCGCCAGCTTGGTGCGGCTGAACAGTGCCGCCTGCGCACCATCGTTGAATTCGGAGATCTTGCGCAACACGCTCTCGGCGGTGTCACCATCGATGATGTCGCAGCCGGTAAGGAACGTGAGCGCACCAAGGCTTGCCGCTCCGCGCAGGAAACCACGGCGACTGGCTTCGGGCATTATTCGCGCCGCATCCTTGATCAGCAGCTTCGGATCGACACCGGGAATGATCCTTCGTTGGCGCATGAGCTGCTCCTATCGTCCCGTGATCATCGCGCGCAGGCTCTTCGGTACGATCAGCGCCAGGGCCACATGTACGACGATAAATCCGACGATGGCCGCCATAGCAAAGAAGTGCACGTAACGGGCGGCCTCGTATCCGCCGAACAGCGCCGTCAGTTCCTGGAACTGCACCGGCTTCCAGATTGACAGGCCCGACAGCACGATGACGACACCGGCGAGTAAGACGCCGGTGTAGAGAAGTTTCTGTACGGCATTGTAGTGCGAGAGGTCATCGTGCGCGAGTTTGAAAGTCAGCGCCGCCTTTATATCCGCAATCACCTCAACCGGACGAATGGACAGCAACTTGCGGCGGAACCGGCCGGTAACAATACCGAGCGTAACGTAGACCACGCCGTTGATGACCAACACCCACATCGCGGCGAAATGCCATAGCAACGCGCCCGCCAGCCAGTTTCCGAGCGTGATCTGGCGCGGGAAAATCAAAAAGTCGAACAACGGCGAGGCATTGTAGATCTGCCAGCCAGAGCCAATCATTACCAGGATCGCCAATGCGTTGATCCAGTGACAGACGCGCACCCAGCGTGGGTGGATCGTGGTAGCGGGCGCGGTCGATATCATCGTTTCAGCGCTCATCGTCGTCCCCTCGCTTTCGACGAATATACGGCGCAGCCGGGCCTGCGGATGCGCAGGCCCGGCCTTATCGGTCACTTTTTCATGCCGTCTTTGGACATGGCGTCCTTCGACATGTCGTCCTTCTTCATCGAGTCCTTGGACATCTTGTCCTTGGCCATCGCGTCTTTCTTCATCGAATCTTTCGACATGCTGTCCTTGGACATGGTGTCCTTTTTCATATCGTCAGCAAAGGCTGCGGGCGCAAGCGGGGCGAAGGCAAGGCCGATGGCGATCGCAGCCGACACGAGAATGCTCTTCTTCATGACACGTCCTCCAGGGAGATTTACGTTGCCCTTTCTCGGCTATCACACGCGCCAAACACATCCTCATCAGTTTCCCGTTGTCGCAAGCTGGCATTCGCCTCACGCTTTTGTGAGAATGGTCAAGCGTTATTGAACCCTGTCAGGAGTCTATTTGTGAGCGCGCCCTCGCCCGCCAAAACCACCCGCGGCAACTTCTTCGAGGATTTTCAGCTCGGTCAGACGATCCGGCACGCCACGCCGCGCACCGTCACGCTCGGCGATGTGGCGCTCTACAATGGGCTATTTGGGGCGCGTTTTGCGGTCCAATCCGCCGATGTCTTCGCACAAAAGATCGGCTACCCGCGCTCGCCGCTCGACGACTTGCTGGTTTTCCATATCGTCTTCGGAAAGACTGTTACTGATATTTCCCTCAATGCGGTTGCCAATCTCGGTTACGCGGGCTGCCGGTTTCTCAAACCTGTCTTCCCCGGCGCCACATTGACCGCCGCCTCCGACGTCATCGGACTGCGGGAAAATTCCAACAAGAAAACAGGCATTGTCTATGTGCGCTCGCGCGGTTTCGATGAGACAGGCGACACAGTGCTCGACTTCGCGCGCTGGGTGATGGTGCGCAAACGCGATGAGGCTGCCGCAGCACCGATGGAGAAAGTCCCCGATCTTCCGAAGAACGTTGCGCCCGCGCAACTCGGCGTGGCGTGCCCGAAAATCAAGAATGCGGCCTACGACACGACGCTTGCGGGCAGCCCGCATCGCTTCGGCGACTATAAGACCGGCGACAAGATCGACCACATCGACGGGATCACGATTGAGGAGGCCGAGCACCAGATTGCCACGCGGCTCTACCAGAACACGGCCCGCATCCACTTCAATCAGTTCGCCGAGAGCAAGGGCCGTTTTGGGCGTCGGCTCATCTATGGCGGGCACGCCATTTCGCTTGCTCGCGCACTGTCATTCAACGGCCTTGCAAACGCTTTCCACGTCGCCGCGATCAATGGCGGGCGGCACGTTGCCCCGCTGTTTGCTGGCGACACGGTCTTCGCGTGGTCAGAGGTGCTGGACACCGCTGACATACCGAACCGGAAAGATGTCGGCACCCTGCGGCTGCGCACGGTCGCGACCAAAGATCGGCCGTGCCCCGATTTTCCGCTCAAAGCCGGCGATGAGTATGACCCGGCCGTTATCCTCGACCTGGACTACTGGGTGTTGATACCGAGATAGCGGCGCGGAGATTGCGTCAAGGACTCGCGCGCAGATGGTCGACCAGCTGCCGCGCGTAAGGCGGCAACACCTCGACGTCACGCACGCAAATTGTCAGCTCGCGAAGGGCCCAGGGATCGGTTAGCCGCACGGCGCTGATCGCCATGGTACGCTCGGTACGGTGCACGGTCGTTTCCGGCACGATGCCGACACCGACGTTGCACTCGACCAGGCGGCAGATGGCATCAAAGCTACGCAGCTGCACGCGCAGACGAAGCGGCCGGCCGATGCGATTTGCCTTGTCAGCCAGAAAACGCTGGATCGCGCTGGCACGGTCGAGGCCGACCATGTCGTAGTCGAGCACCTCGGCAAAGCCGATGCGCGAACGGTTGGCGAGCGGATGATTTTTCGCCACTACCAGTACAAAGCGGTCGCTACGGAACGGAAACGTATTGAGCCCACCGTAGTCGACAGTGCCGGCGACGATGCCGATGTCGGCATGGCCCTCGGCGATCAGGCCGACAATCTCGTCGCTCAGCCGCTCTTCGAGATCGACGCTGATGTCCGGATGGGCCATCAGAAACGAGCTGAGCGTTTCAGGAAGGAATTCGGTGAGTGCGTTCGTGTTGGATAGAACGCGAACCTGGCCGGCGAGGCCGCGGGCATAGGGCGAAAGGTCCTCCTGCAAACGCTCGGTCTGCGCCAGAATTCCGCGCGCATGCTGCAGCAGGGTTCGCCCCGCGGGGGTCGGTTTGACGCCGGCCCGGCCGCGAATCAGCAGGGCAGTGCCGAAGGCCTGTTCCATCTTGCGGATGCGGGTCGAGGCCGCCGCCAAAGCCAGATTCGAGCGTCCCGCACCGTGCGTAATGCTGCCGGCCTCGACGATGTGCCGGAACAGGTTGAGGTCCGTAAAATCGAAGCGCATGGGGGCTACCTTCTTATTTTGCGAAGGCAGACTACACAGAAGGCATATTGCAGCGGGCTATTTTCAGGTCCAAGCTTCGCCAATTATGAAGTAGCGACCTGGGGGTCTAGGTCAAGAGGAATGTTTGCACACCCCCACTTGCGACTGCCGGTCCTCCTTTCATGCAATGCACCGGTCGCTGGTTTTCGGAGGCTGACAATGGCCGAGTTTGAAGCGAGAACGGCGGCGGGAGCAGAGCGGCCGCTGTCACCACATCTACAGATCTACAAGCCGATGCTGACGATGGTGATGTCCGTCGTCCACCGGATGACCGGCGCCGCGCTCTCGTTTGGAATGCTGCTGCTCGCCTGGTGGCTGATCGCCGCCGCGAGCGGGCCGAACGCCTATGCCGGCTTTGAATGGTTCATGGGGAGCGTGTTCGGTCAGCTGCTGCTCTTCTGTTACACCTGGGCCCTGATCCATCACATGCTGGGCGGCATCCGCCATTTGATCTGGGATACGGGGCACGGCTTCGAGCCGGCCGAACGCGAAATGCTCACGCTGGCCACTTTGATCGGCTCGGTAACGCTCACGCTCATACTCTGGGTCGTCGGTTATCTCGTGATGGGAGGTCCCCGATGAGCGAGCCTCCCCACATGCGAACCCCGATGCGCCGGGTGCGCGGACTGGGCGCGGCTCATTCCGGCACCGGGCATTTTTGGCATCAGCGCGTAACGTCGGTTGCCGGCATCCCGCTGACCATCGGCTTACTGCTTATCATCACGGCATTACTCGGACGCA
>JBEVFG010000044.1:0-15402 GCA_040512415.1 Pseudolabrys sp.
GACGTTTATCGGCCTATCTCGTGGCGGCGAGCGCAATACGCCACATGATATGGTGGCAACGGTATTGACTGGCGACAGTTCCATGTTGAGCGCGATCATTTCCACGCGGAATTCAGAGCGGAGCTTGGTGCCGACCCTTTCGGCGCTCGTACCCGCGGCCGCCGCCGGTCTTTTGGCCGAGGTTGTCATTGCCGACGCAAGCTCCCACGACGCGACGGCTGACGTTGCCGACATCGCCGGCTGCCGTTTCACAAGCTCGACCGAGGCGCTCGGACTCCGTCTCAAGGCCGCCGCAGCGACCGTGCGCAGCCCTTGGGTCATGTTTCTGCGCGCCGGGGCTGTGCCGCAGCCAGGGTGGATCGAGGCAGCCGACCATTTCATCCAGACAACTGGCCTTCTGGAAGACGCTGGGCGAGCAGCCATATTTCGTCCCCCCGGCCTCACCAACGCCGTGCGCCCAGGGTTTGCGGAGCTTCTGGCAGTCGTGCGCGCTGCGATTGCCCGCGGTCCAAGACCCGAACAGGGCCTGCTCATCGCGCGCCGCCTATACGATGCGATTGGTGGGCATTCCGCAGGAGATGATGCCGAGGCCGCTATCTTGCGCCGCCTCGGCCGCCAAAGACTCGTGGTGCTGCCCGCTTCGATCACGATACCGAATATTTGACTTTGTCAACTAATTGACCGACGTTGCTGCGTCATGGCCAGCCAGCAGACGATCGCGGCCGTCCGCCGCTTCAACCGCTTCTACACGCGGCAGATCGGCGTGCTGCGCAAGAATTATCTCGACAGCCCCTACTCGCTTGGCGAAATGCGCGTGCTCTATGAATTGGCCCAAAACGAAAAACTGACGGCGAGCGATATTGCTCGCACGCTCGACCTCGATATGGGCTATCTCAGCCGGCTCCTGCGTAACTTCGAGAAACGCGGGCTCATCAATCGCAAGACCTCCGCGAGCGACGCACGCCAGAGCCACCTCGCCTTGGCCGCGCGCGGACGTAAGATGTTCGCGCCGATGGAGCAACGCTCGCAACAATATGCCGCCTCGATGCTTGCCGAGCTCGATGACACGCAACAGAAGCAAATCGTTTCAGCCATGAACGCGATCGAGACATTGCTGGCCGGCGCGCCGGCAGCGAAAGCCGACACTCGACGTACCTATACGTTGCGCGAGCCCTGCGCTGGCGATTTTGGATGGATCGTGTCGCGCCACGCTGAGCTTTACTTGCGCGAGTACGGTTGGGCCGATCCGTTCGAGGGCCTGTGCGCGCAGATCGTTGCCGACTTTGTCAACAATTTCGATCCCGAGCGGGAGCGGTGCTGGATCGCCGAGATGAACGGCGAGAATGTTGGTTGTGTCATGCTGGTGAAAGACGACCAGCCCAATGTCGCGCGCCTGCGCCTGTTGCTGGTCGACCCGAAGGCGCGTGGGCTCGGGCTAGGCGCCAGGCTTGTCGACGAGTGCGTGCGCTTTGCGCGAGCCAAAGGCTACGTAAAGGTCACCTTATGGACGCACAGCGTGCTCTCCGCCGCACGCCACGTCTATGAGGGCGCAGGGTTCAAGCTGACATCGAGCGAGCCCCGGAACAGCTGGGGCAAGGACGTCGTCGCGGAGTTCTGGGATCTCGCGCTCTAAACTTCTGGCAAGGTTGGTTACGCCGTCGCGCCTTTTGCTTTGGCGCGTCGCAGATGCTCGTCGAGCCTCGGCAAAATCTCCACGAAATTGCAGGGCCGGTATCGGTAGTCGAGCTGGTGCACCAAAATTTCGTCCCATGCATCGCGGCACGCGCCGGGCGAACCCGGCAGGCAAAAAATGTAAGTCGCATTGGCGACGCCGGCCGTCGCCCTCGTCTGGATCGCCGATGTACCGATCTTCCTCTCGCTGACCAGCAGGAACATCGTCGCGAATCCGTCCATCTTCTTCTCAAACAGCGGCTCGACTGCTTCCGGCGTGACATCACGGCCGGTAAAGCCCGTGCCCCCGGTGGTAATGATCACGTCGATGAATTTGTCGGCGATCCATGCCTTGACGTGCTGGCGGATCGCCTTGACCTCGTCTTTCACGATCGCGCGTTCGGCCACGACATGCCCTGCGGCGCGGATGCGCTCGATCAGCGTCGCGCCGGACTTGTCCTCGCTTGCCTCGCGCGTGTCGGAAACCGTTAGCACCGCAATTTTCAGCGGCACAAACTGTCGGCTTTGATCGATACCGGGCATGGCTCGTTCCTAGAGCGACGTCGCCGAGAAGGTATTGCAGGACGAGACCTTGCCCTCTTTCAGACCGATCGTGAACCAGCGCTGCCGCTGCGCCGATGAGCCGTGCGTAAAGGCATCGGGCACGACATAACCGCGCGACTGCTGCTGCAGTCGGTCGTCACCGATCGCCGCTGCGGTCTGCAATGCCGCTTCCACGTCGCCCGGCTCAAGCGAGTTCCAACGCTGATTGGAATGATGCGCCCAGACACCAGCGAGGCAATCAGCCTGCAGCTCGACCCGCACCTGGATGCGATTCGCTTCCGCGCGATTTCCGACCTCGCGTTGTGCTGATTGCGCCTTAGGCAGGATGCCGAGCAGGTTCTGCACGTGATGCCCGACCTCATGCGCGATCACATAGGCTTCCGCAAATTCGCACGCCTTGCCGCTGCAACCGCGGAAACGAACCTGCATGTCGCGGAAGAAAGAGGTATCGAGATAGATGCGCCGGTCGTTCGGGCAATAGAACGGGCCCATCGCCGATTGCGCGAAGCCGCAGCCGCCCTGGATCGCTCCCGAGTACAGCCGCAATCGCGGCACGCGATACTGCTGCCCTCCACTTTTGAAGATTGCAGTCCAGGTATCCTCGGTATTGCCGAGAACGGCGGCGACGAAATCGCCCATCTTGTCTTTGGGCGCACCGGCCTGCCGCTGCTGGCTGGGTTCGTAGGGCTGCTGGTGGTGCCTGGTGCTGTTCACCATCTCGGCGCCGCCGATCAAGATGCTCGGGTCGATGCCGAGCGCCCAACCGATCAGGCCGAGCACGACGATGGTTCCGATGCCCAGGCCGCCGCCCCCGACAGGAATACCGATGCCGCCGCCGCCGTAGCCGCCGTCTTCACCACGGCTG
This sequence comes from Pseudolabrys sp., assembly GCA_040512415.1. GTDB lineage: Bacteria > Pseudomonadota > Alphaproteobacteria > Rhizobiales > Xanthobacteraceae > Pseudolabrys. The sequence continues at coordinate 3,101 of JBEVFG010000044.1, forward strand.
TCTTCGACGTTGTCGCTGCGGCGGAAATCGTCCCAACGCATCGTGAATTCCTCCAAGCCTTTACGTAATCATCGCCGAACTGCGCGCACGCGTCCAACACCTGCTCGGTATCCGCGTAAGCCCAGATTAAATAGGCAGAATTTGCCCAGTTGCGAGCCGTGGCCTTAAACCGGTTTTTTACCTTGGACGCTCAAGATGCAGGCCTGTCGGTTGTAGGTCCCGCGTCGCCGACCGCGTCACCTGAGTCAGAGTCCTGAGTCATGGTTGTGTCGCGTCGCGGGGCGCCCAAAAGGGCGCCCCGTGGAGTATCAGAGAGTCTGCAACCGCATCGCGTTCTTGCAGGCGATTGCATCTCCGGAATGGCGAAACTCCCGGCGGCGTCCGTCGATCTCGTGTTCGCCGACCCTCCTTACAATCTCCAGCTCGCGAGCGATCTCAAGCGCCCGGACGATTCGCGCGTCGATGCCGTCGATGACGACTGGGACAAGTTCGCGAGCTTCTCGGCCTACGACGATTTCACGAAGGCCTGGCTGACGGCTTGCCGTCGCGTGATGAAACCGGCGGCGACCATTTGGGTCATCGGCTCCTATCACAACATCTTCCGTGTCGGCACGATCATGCAGGACCTCGGCTTCTGGATCCTCAACGACGTGATCTGGCGCAAGTCGAATCCGATGCCGAATTTCCGCGGCCGGCGCTTCACCAACGCGCACGAGACGCTGATCTGGGCTTCGCGCGATGCCGATGCGCGCGGTTACACGTTCAACTACGAGGTGCTCAAGGCCGGCAACGAAGATATCCAGGTGAGGTCAGACTGGACCTTACCGCTTTGCACGGGAGAAGAGCGCCTCAAGCGACGCAACGGCAAGAAACTGCATCCGACACAGAAACCGGAAGCGCTGCTCGCGCGCGTGCTCCTGTCGAGCTCGCGTCCGGACGACCTTGTGCTCGACCCTTTCTGCGGCACCGGCACGACCGGCGCGGTCGCCAAACGCCTCGGGCGGCGTTTCATCGGCTGTGAGCAGGATCCCAAATACGCGAAGGCGGCCGAGCAGCGCATCGGCCGGGTTAAGCCGCTGGAAGCGCCGATGATCGCGCCGTTCGTGACTGCGCGCGAAGCACCGCGCGTCCCGTTCTCTGCGTTGATTGAACGCGGCCTCGTTACGCCCGGCGTGCGGCTGGTCGACGCCAAGAAGCGCCACAAGGCGCTGGTGCGCGCCGATGGCGCGGTATCGCTCGACGGCACGGTGGGCTCCATTCACCGCATCGGCGCGCTGGCGCAGGGTCTGGAAGCATGCAACGGCTGGACCTTCTGGCACGTGGAAACGCCGAAAGGCCTCACGCCAATCGATGCTTTTCGCGCCGTCATCCGCTCCGAGATGGCCGAGGCCGCAGAATAACGCGGCTCAAGCGGCAATCACATCGACAAGCAGTTCGAGCGAGCGCCTCGCGAAAGCATCCATATTCGCCAACCTGTCTGCACTGCCGGTGCGCAGCGTAATCGCGCGCGCTGTCGGGCCGGCCACGGCCAGGCAGGTGTGCCCCGCAGGATCGCCGTAGCGATTGCCGGACGGACCAGCGGCGCCGGTTTCGCCGAAGCCCCAGGTGGCACTATGGCGCTCGCGCACAAGCCGTGCGATCAGCAGCGAATAGGCTTCGGTCGCAGGACGCAGGCCTTGCATTTCTGCGTCACCGATGCCGAGCAGCGCGGCGCGCGAGGACTTCGTATAGACCACCGCGCCGCCAAGAAAGTAGGCAGAGGCGCCAGGCACAGCGAGCAAAGTCGCGGCGACGAGGCCTCCGGTCGAGGATTCCGCAATTGCGATCGTCTGCTTGCACGCGATCAGATTCGCGGCGATTTTTTCCGCGAGCGGCAACAGCGCTTTCATAGATCGCCTCGTCCAATCTGGCTGAGCACGCGAAACACACCCACCTCGGCTCCGGGAAACCGCCCTAGTAGCCGCTTGCCCAGCGTCTCCGCGTCAGATTGGTGCAGCGTATCGACCATCAAGCAGGCTTTGATCTTTTTGTCGCCGCCGCGCAGCTTCTCCTCCATGGACACCGGCATGCCGGCGGGGTCGAGTGCAATCCAGATTTCGCCGCCGGCGATATTCGTGTCCCGCACCAGTTCGTCGAGCACTGCGGTGAGCGCGCCAACATCCGGTGTTTCGTTGAAACGTGCCGTCACTGCGAAAGCGCCGCGAAATGCGCCGCGCCGGATCGTCCGCCGGCATACCGTACGGTTCATGTTGAGGAACACCTCGGACATGATCCGCTTGGTCATCGGCGTCGGATCGTCGAGCCGCTCGAGATAAGGCTTCGAGGTCAGCACCTCGGGAGATTCGACAAGATAAAAGTTGAAATAGCCGGCGGTCCCGGAAATCGCCTGATGCCGGCGGCCGAACAGAAAACCGGGGACGGCAAGCCGCTCTTGCAGATGTTCACCCTGGAACCAGGCGTTGAATTCGTCTTCGCGGCCGGCGCGGCAGTCGTTGAAAATCGCGAGGATTCCGGGTTGCGCGGCCGACATCGCTATTTCGCCGCAACCACCATGATTTCGACCTTGTAGTCGGGCGCCGCAAGCCGCGCCTCGACCGTCGCGCGCGCGGGCGTATTGCCGGGCGCCACCCAGGCATCCCAGACCGCATTCATCTCGGCGAAACTGGCCATGTCGGTGATCCAGATGTTGGCCGACAAGAGCTTGCTCTTGTCGGTGCCGGCCTTCGCCAAGAACCCGTCGATCTGCCTGAGAATGTCCTGCGTCTGCTCCTTAACGCTCTTGCCTTTCGGATTGTCGGCGACGATGCCAGCCAGGTAGACGGTATTTCCGTGGACCACCGCCTTGCTCATGCGCGGCCCTACTTCGTGACGTTCGATGGCCATGCCACTCCCCTTTCAAAAAATTCAAAAACCATTCCTACCGATCTTTGGCGGCCGTGGGAACCGGCACAGCCGGCGCGACTTAACGCCTGGAACAGCATTCAAGGAGGCGCGTCATGGGATGGTTTTCACCCGACATGCAGACGATGAAGGATCTCTTCCTGCACTCAATGCAGGACATCTATTACGCGGAACATCAGATCGAGAAGGCTTTGCCGCAGATGGTCGAGAAGGCGTCTGACACCGAGCTCAAGAAAGGATTCCGGACGCACCTCAAGCAGACCAAAGGCCAGATCAAGCGGCTCGATCAGGCGTTCAAGAAACTGAAGGTGACGCCGCAAGGGACAAAATGCCCGGCGATCGACGGCATCATCGATGAGGCCCAGGAAATCGCCGGCGAGATTGAGGACAAGATGGTGCTCAACGCCGCGCTGATCGCGGCCGCGCAGGCGGTCGAGCACTACGAGATCACGCGCTATGGAACGCTGGTGGCCTGGGCCAAATTGCTGGGCCGAAACGACGTCGCCAAAGTGCTGAACATGAACCTCAAGGAAGAGAAAGCGACCGACAAAAAGCTCAACGGGATCGCCAAGCGCAAGATCAACCGCAAGGCCGCAGCTCGGCAGCGCAAGTGGCCCGATTCGATCGAGCGCGTTGAAAACTCGATGCTTGTGGCCGCTGCGGGAATCCCGGCGGTCTAAAGGCCGTCGAGTGCGTGCGCCAACACTTTGCGCATGACGTTCGGCAAGGCTTCGCGGGGCGCATCTGCGAGCCTGACCCAGCGCCCACCTTTCGGCGCCCTTGCCGCCCGCGGAACCCGCGCGACAAACACCGCGAGTTCGAGTGGGAAATGTGTAAAGACGTGACGGACAACGCCCGGAACACGACACCATTTCGCGCGCGGGACAGGCGGCGCGAACCGCGGCGCGCGGTCGAAATCAAAATCGAACGTCCATTCGCTGCCGGGAACTTCGCTCATGCCGCCGAGCAGGCCTTTCTCCGGACGGCGGCGCAAGAGCACGCTCGCGTCATCGCGCAGCGCGACGAAAGCGGCGCCGCGTCGTAGCTTGCCTTCGCGCTTCGGCGCCTTGCGAGGGAATGTCTCTTGGTCGCCGCGCGCATTCGCGGCGCATGCACGTTTCCATGGACAAAGAGCGCAGGCTGGACGCTTGGGCGAACAGATGGTCGCACCCAGATCCATCATTGCCTGTGCGAAGTCGCCGGAACGTTTGGCAGGCAATAACGATGCCGCCAGCCGCTTGATCGCCGGCTTGGCGCCGGGCAACTCCTCCCCGACCGCGAACAGGCGCGCGATGACCCGCTCGATATTGCCGTCGACCGGGACCGCGGGCCGATCGAACGCAATCGCCGCAATGGCTGCTGCGGTGTAATCGCCAATGCCCGGCAGCGCGCGTAACGCCTCGATGTCTTCCGGAAATTTTGCGTTGTGCCGCTCGACCACGAGCTTGGCACAGCCGTGCAAATTGCGGGCACGCGCGTAGTAGCCAAGTCCCGCCCAGGCTCGCAAAACATCCTCGAGGTCAGCCGCGGCCAGGGTCCCGACCGTCGGCCACTGCGACAGGAACCGCGCATAGTACGGCGCGACCGCTTTAACGGTCGTCTGCTGCAGCATGATTTCGGACAGCCAGACCCGGTAGGCGTCCGTGCGATGGCCTGGCCCTGCGCGCCAGGGCAGCACGCGCGCATGTCTGTCGTACCAGACGAGAAGATCGGCAGCCTCCGGCCGGAGAGGTTTCTTTCGCGACGGCAATCGGACTGCTACGGTCATGACACCGACGATGGCATAAGGCCCGTCCCGATGAGCAAGCCCTCGCACAGTTTTCCCCGGCCGCTTTCGGAACTGTTGAGCGCGACCCTGAGCGACGTCCTCAAGGCGCAGGGCTTTGCCTCGACCGAGATCATTTCCCGTTGGCACGACATTGTCGGCCCCGAAATTGCCGGCCACAGCGAGCCGCTCAAGATCAACTGGCCGCGGGCCCCTGCGAACGACAAGCCGGAACCCGCCACACTGGTCTTGCGGGTCGAGGGCCCGGCGGCGCTCGAAATCCCACACCTGTCGGAGGTCATTCTCGATCGGGTCAATCGTTTTTTCGGTTGGCAGGCCATCGGCCGAATTGCCATTCGTCAAGCTCCGCTCCGGCGCCGGGAACCGTCGCCGGCACCCAAAATCGATGACGCCGCGGCCGCGCAGATTGCCGGCGCTCTCCCTGACATCAAGGACGACAATCTGCGCCAGGCGCTCGGCCGGCTGGGTTCGGCGATCAAGGGAAATTGAGCTATTCGAACGGCTTGGCAGGCCGGCGTGCCATTGCCACAATTGTGCGATCCAGCTAGCCAATACGCTGAGTTTGACCGGTGTTTAGCCTAGGAGTCCCCTTTGCAGATGACCCGACGCAAATTTTGCCAGACCACGGCCACCCTGGCGCTTGCCACCAGCGTGCTTGGCTTCTCGTCGCTCTCTCCGTTCCCCGACGTGGCGTTTGCCGAAACGGTGCCGACCGATGAATTGATGAAGCCAGAGGCGTTGCCCGACATGGCAATGGGTAACGACAAGGCGCCCGTGACTGTCATCGAATACGCCTCGATGACATGTTCGCACTGCGCGCATTTCCAAGAAACTACTTTCCCTGAACTCAAGAAGCGCTACATCGACACGGGAAAGGTTCGCTACATTTTCCGCGAATTCCCGCTCGACAGTCTCGCCGCTGCGGCTTTCATGCTCGCGCGTTGTGCCGGCAAGGACGACAAGGACAAATATTTTGCCCTAGTCGACACGTTGTTTCGGCAACAGCGGCAGTGGGCCGTGGAAAAGCCGATCCCGCCACTGCTCGCCATCGCCAAACAAGCGGGCTTCACCGAACAGACGTTCAATGCCTGCCTTGCGAATCAGCAGATGCTCGACGGCATCGAAAGCATCCGTCAGCGGGCCATCAAGCAGTTCAAGGTGCAGTCGACGCCGACGTTTTTCATCAATGGAACGGCTCATCCGGGCGCACTGTCCATCGACGAAATGGCCAAGGTAATCGACCCCTATCTCAAGGGTTGATAAGGGTTTTTTAGCCTGGCAGGACGCCGGTAGGGCGCGGTTTCGGGCGCAGCCTTGCGGTTGGATGCCCGAAAGGTCTGGAAAACCGTGCCCGCCGTCCGCAGGGTAGTTGCCCTTGCGCGCGCGGCGATTCATTCTCCGAACGACGCGGCAAACGGGCAGCCAAACCCCGGCCAAGCCCCGGGAAGGCCTGCTGAATTAGTGAATGCAAAAATTGATGGACCGGCGGGTTCTCTCGTCCCGCCTTGCGCAACGACCCAAAGAGTCGCTGTTCCCGCAAATCCGATTTGGCGGCACAGGAAGGTCGCAGCTATGCGCCAACAAAAGAATGCAATGAGGCCGTAACGCAATGAAGCTCACAAGGCTGCGCCTGCTCGGCTTCAAGTCCTTCGTGGAGCCGACCGATTTTGCGATCGAGCCCGGACTGACCGGCGTCGTCGGTCCGAACGGTTGCGGCAAATCGAACCTGGTCGAAGCGTTGCGCTGGGTCATGGGCGAGTCGTCGCACAAATCCATGCGTGCCGCGTCCATGGACGATGTGATTTTTTCGGGCTCGAACACGCGACCCGCGCGCAATAACGCCGAAGTGGCGATTGCCATCGACAATTCATCCCGATCGGCGCCTGCGGCCTTCAATGACCAGGATTCGCTGGAAATCGCGCGCCGTATCGAGCGGGACTCCGGTTCGAACTACCGCATCAATGGACGCGAGGTGCGCGCCCGCGACGTCCAGATCCTGTTTGCCGACGCCTCCACCGGTGCGCGCTCGCCCGCGCTTGTGCATCAGGGCCGCATTGGCGAGATCATCCAGGCCAAGCCTGAACAGCGCCGCCGCGTGCTGGAAGATGCGGCTGGTGTCGCTGGCCTGCATGCACGCCGGCATGAAGCGGAGCTGCGGCTCAAGGCTGCGGAAACAAATTTGCTACGGGTCGAGGATGTCATCGGACAGCTCGCCGCGCAGGTTGACGGCCTGAAGAAACAGGCGCGGCAGGCGATCCGCTACCGCACGGTGTCGTCGCAGGTGCGCAAGGCGGAGGCGACGCTCTATCATTTGCGCTGGACCGCGGCCAACAACGAGGTGGCGGAGGCCGAGCACGCCAAGGACGTCAGCGTGCGCACGGTTGCCGATCGTGTCGGGGCTGAGGCGGAGGCCTCTAAGCGCCAGGCATTGGCCGCCGCGGCATTACCCGAGCTGCGCGAGGCGGAGGCGCGCGCCGGCGCGGCGCTGCACCGCCTCAATATCGCGCTGCAGGATCTCGACCGGGAAGAGGCCCGAGCTAAGGACCGCATCGCCGAGCTCGATCTGCGGCTCGTGCAGCTCACCGCGGATACCGAGCGCGAGCAACGGCTTGCCGTGGACGCCGAACAAGCGATCGCTCGCCTCGCCACCGAAGAGGAAAGCATTCGCGTGGAGGCACGCGAGAGCGCCGGCCGCCGCAGCGGCATCGATGCCAAAGTGGCCGAGGCCAAGGGCGCACTCAGCGGCGCCGAAAAGATTTTTACCGACGTCACGACCGCGCTTGCCGACCTCGTCGCCCAACGCAACCGTTTCGAGAATGCCGCACGCGAGCAGAGCGAGCGCGTCGCAAAAATCTCTTCCGAGATCATCGCAATCGAGCGTGAACTTTCGACGCTGCATAGTGTCGACAATGCTCCACTCACTGCTGCGGTCGAAGGGGCGCAGGCCGCGCTGACCGAGGCGGAAGCAGCGGCGGTTGCCGCCGAAGCCGCGCACAACGTTGCGCGCAGTGACCTGGAAGCGGCGCGCGAGGCGTTATCGGAATCGGAAAAACGCGTGCAGCGCCTGGAAACCGAGGCGAAGACGCTTTCCAAGATGCTGTCGCTTGAAACCCGCAGCCTGTGGCCGCCGGTCATCGACCACGTTGCGGTGGAGAAGGGCTACGAGAAAGCGCTGGGCGCTGCGCTCGGCGACGATCTCGATGCCCCGATTGATCCATCGTCTCCCATGCACTGGAGTGAGATTGCTGGCGGTGGCGGCGACCCGGTCCTGCCGGAGGGGGCGGAGCCGCTGGCGCGCTACGTGAAAGCTCCAACGCAACTCGCGCGGCGGCTCGCTCAGGTCGGCGTTGTTGAGCGCGATGCCGGTAGCCGTCTTGTCGCGAGCCTGAAGACCGGTCAGCGGCTCGTATCACGCGATGGCGATCTGTGGCGCTGGGATGGTTTCGTCGTGGCCGCCCATGCCCCGACTGGCGCCGGGCGGCGCCTCGCCCAGCGAAGCCGGTTCACGGAGATCGACAGCGAGCTCGAAAGCGCGCGCGGCGACGTAGAGGCCAAGCGCCGTGCGCTGGAGGCAGCGCAGTCGGCTTTCGATGCGGCAAGCAGCACTGAAACGGAGACGCGGGCACGCGAGCGCGATCTCAACCGGCAAGCTGCGCGGCTTTCGGCGCTCTCTGAGGCGCGGGTACGACTGACTATGAGCCGTGACGAGGCTGCAACGTCAAAAGCTGAAGCTGAGTCTTCGCTCAGCGCGCTTGCCCCCGCTGCAGATCTGGAAACGAAGCTCGCGCAGGTGCGCGACGATATTGCCGGCAAGCGCGCCAAGCTTGCTGAAGTTCAGGCCGAACAACAGGCAATCGTGCGCGAAGCCGAACTTGCCGATCGCCGGCTGTCGCAACTCTCCACGGACAAGAACAGTTGGGTTGAGCGCCAGCAAGGTGCCCGCACGCAGATCGCGACGCTCGAGCAGCGCATCGCCGAGGCCAGGCGTGATCGTACTGAGCTGGAAAATGCACCCCAGATATTCGCGGAAAAACGCAGCGCCCTGATCACCGAGGTGCAATCCGCGGAGGCCGAGCGCCGCGCCTGCGCCGACCGGCTCCAGCAGGCCGAGAATGCGCTGGCCGACGCCGACCGCGACGCGCGCGCTGCCCTCGAGGCGGCCAGCGCCGCACGCGAGGATTTCGCCCGCGCAGAGGAGCGTTTCGAGGGCGCGAAGCGTAGGCTTTCGGATGTCGGCCGTGAAATTCACGACATGCTGGAGATTCCTCCGTCAGCGGTGGCGGAACTTGCCGAGATCAAACCGACCGACCCGCTGCCGGATCTCGCCGAGATCGAATCCACGCTCGAGCGCCTGCGGCGCGAGCGCGAGCGGCTCGGCGCGGTAAACCTCCGTGCCGAAGAGGAACTGCGTGGGGTCGAGAGCCAGCATGCATCTCTGACCACCGAACGTGACGACCTGGTCGAAGCGATCAAGAAGCTCCGTCTCGGCATCCAGAGCCTTAACCGCGAGGCGCGCGAGCGGCTGCTGGCCTCGTTCGAGCAGGTCAACAAGCATTTCCAACACCTTTTCGGCCAGCTGTTCGGCGGCGGCACCGCGGAACTGCAATTGATTGAGAGCGATGACCCGCTCGAGGCCGGACTCGAAATCATGGCGAAACCCCCCGGCAAGAAGCCGGCGACATTGTCGCTGCTGTCAGGCGGTGAGCAGGCGTTGACCGCGCTGGCGCTGATCTTTGCAGTGTTCCTGACGAACCCGGCACCGATCTGTGTGCTGGACGAAGTGGACGCCCCACTCGACGATCATAACGTCGAACGCTTCTGCGACCTCCTCGACGAGATGATAAAGTCGACCGATACGCGCTTCGTGATCATCACGCACAACCCGATCACCATGGCGCGCATGAACCGGTTGTACGGCGTCACCATGGCCGAACGTGGCGTGTCGCAACTCGTGTCGGTCGACCTCGAAGCCGCCGTGCGGTTCCGCGAAGCGAGCTAGCCTTAGGCGGCTGCCGCTTTTTGAACCCGGCTCTGGGCCACAAGGCGTGGCTCGCCGGAAAGCCAGGCGGAACTAACTGTCCATTCGTGATCGCGCCCGCAGGCTGGGCAGCGCATGTGCGCCGTAACCTTCGGCAATCTACGGAACGAACTCGCCTCAGTCTCGATTGCCGTCGAAACCGCTCTGCCGGTTACTGGACACTTGATCATCACCAAACTCATTGGTGATGCCCTCCGAATTTGCTCCCCATCCTTGCCCGAAAACGATGGAACTTCAGGACGATGACCATCTGACGACGGATTTTGGCCCCCTGTGGATAAATTTAAGGTCACCGCGATACCGCCCGGAACCATTGCCCGCTACTGGCGTTAATGGCGCGTGTATTTCAGCTGGGCGGCTCCCCCCTTACCCCCCGAATAGCCGTCTGGCGAAGAGACCCCGGGTTTGCGCTCGGGGTCTTTTTTTATCCGCCGCGCCCGTAGCGATGAACCTCCAAAGGCTTCCAACCGACTACCAAGATGCCGCCGCCGCATCCCTACCCGGTTGCCGTTGGCCGCTGTCGTCTTACTTGCGAGTTTTCGTTCAAAGGCTCGCCGTTTTCCCAATCCGGAGCAGTTTCATGTCCACCACCAGTTGGGTCGTGCTCGGTGTCATCGCCGTGATCGTGGTTTGGGCGATCAGCATCTACAACCGCCTCGTCGCCATGCGGCAGCGGACCAACCAGGCCTTCGCCGACATCGACGTGCAGCTCAAGCAGCGCCATGACCTCGTTCCAAATCTGGTCGAGACGGTGAAAGGCTATGCCGCGCACGAGCGCGGCACACTCGAGGCGGTCGTTCAGGCAAGGAATGCGGCGATCGCGGCGCCCGGCGTCGAGCAGAAGGTGGCTGCGGAAAACGTGCTCACCGGCGCGCTGCGCCAATTGTTCGCACTCTCGGAGAGCTATCCCGACCTGAAAGCCAACACGAATTTTCAGCAGTTACAGAGCGACCTGTCCGACATCGAGAACAAGCTCGCCGCCGCGCGCCGGTTCTTCAACAACGCGGTGCAGGAATACAATACGGGCATCCAGCAATTCCCGGCATCGCTTTTCGCGGGCGTATTCGGCTTCACGCAGCGGACGTTCTTCGATCTCGGCGAAACGCGCGCGCAACTCGACCAGGCACCGAGCGTGAAATTCTAGCACTCTGCCATTCCGGAGCGCGGACGTCTGTCTTCGGCGTCCGAGATGACGGAAGAAAACCATGGCCGCCTACGGACTCTACAGCCATATCCAGTCGAACAGGCTCCGCTCGGTTGCGTTGCTGATCGGACTCTTCTTCCTGGTCTATCTGCTGGTGTTCGCCGGCGCGCTCGTCGCCGAAGGCCTCACCACCAACGCGCCGCTTGATTATCTCGTGCAGGCTGCCATCTACGACTTCACCAAGGCCGCGCCCTTCGCCACCGTCGGCACGATCGTCTGGGTGGCGATCGCCTACAAATTCCATCAGTCGATGATCGACGCGGTGACCGGCGCGCGCGAGGTATCGCGCGCGGAAGAGCCGCGGCTCTATAATCTGCTCGAAAATCTCTGCATCTCGCGCGGCATCACAATGCCCACGCTGCGCATCGCCGACGATGACGCGCTCAATGCCTTCGCTACCGGCCTCAACGAGAAACAATATTCGATCACCGTGACGCGCGGCCTGATGAGTGCGCTCAACGACCAGGAAATGGAGGCCGTGCTCGGCCACGAGCTTACGCACATCCGCAACGGCGACGTGCGCATGCTGGTGATCGCCGTGGTGATCGCCGGCGTAATCTCATTCTTCGGTGAGATGATTTTCCGCCTGTTTTTCCAGGACGCGTACTATGGTGGCCGGCGCGGTGGCAGCGACGGCGACCGCAAAGGTGGCGCAGGGGCAGCGATCATTATCGGGCTGGTGCTCATCGTGGTTGCCTGGATCCTGTCGATCGTGATCCGCTTTGCCTTGTCGCGCCGCCGCGAGTTCCTCGCCGACGCAGGCTCGGTCGAGCTCACCAAGAACCCGGACGCCATGATTTCAGCGCTACGCAAGATCGAAGGACGCGGCGAACTCCATGCTGCCAATTCCGCTGTCATGGAAATGTGTATCGACAATCCACGCGAAGGCTTCGCCGACCTTTTTGCCACGCATCCTTCGGTCAATGCCCGGGTCGACGCGCTGGTGAAGTACGCGGGCGGGCATGACCCCGGCCCAGCGCTGGAATATGAGGAGCCGGGCCGTCTTCCCGCGCCGGAGACGGATGGCCCATGGGGCCACAGCGAGCAGAACGAGAGCCAAGGCAAGCCTTTCCTGCCGGACGGGCCGCCGGTCGATCTCGGCCGCGGCCAGAGCGGGCCCTGGGGGCCGCGCCGCGGCTAATGCCCCTCGAATGCAATCAGGGTACGCACTGGCACGTTGAGCTTGCGCAATTTGTCGGCACCGCCGAGTTCGGGCAGATCGATCACGAAGCAAGCGGCCAGCACGTCGGCACCCAGCTGCCGCAACAGCTTGACCGCTCCTTCCGCCGTGCCGCCGGTGGCAATGAGATCATCGACGAGTATCACGCGTTCGCCCTTCGTCACCGCGTCCTCGTGCATCTCCATTTCGTCGA
>JBEVFG010000045.1:0-5356 GCA_040512415.1 Pseudolabrys sp.
TGCAGGAGATTCCACAGCGGCGCGGCGGCGCCGAACTGCTCGGCCTTGATGCCGTCGAGAGCATTATGGCCCGCGATCATCGCCAATCCGATCGCGGCGATCGCTCCGCGGGGCAGATGAACAATCGCCGACAACGCGACCATCGACACGCCGATAGCGAAGATCACCTGGGCGACAAAATAATTGAAATGAAGATCGAAGCTCCAGCCGAGCCGCACGACCGTGAACTCGATCAGGACCAGCCAGATGCCGCGTGTGACAAGAAACCGGCTGACGTCCTGGATGCTGCGCCCCTGAGCGCCGTACAGAAAAGCGGAAATGCCCGCCAAGATGAAAGTCGGCGCGCAGAAATGCGTCACCCAGCGTGTCAGGAACAGCGCCGCGTCGGTCACATCGCGCGGATTGAAGCCGCCATTCGCAAAAAAATCGCGGGTGTGGTCGAGCGCCATCACGATCATAACCAGGCCGCGCAGGGTATCGATGGAATTCAGACGCGTCCGAGCGCCCGCTGCCGCCACCTTCGTAGAAGACACCTCAGATGGGGAGGCATCCGGCAATACGGTCCGCCGCGATGCATCGAGCGTTACAGTCATGGCAAGCTATCCGTGATCGAAGAAATTTCAGGTCGGGGCGCGCGTATGACCTATCGCGGCCATTCGCTCAAGATGCGTTCGCATCACAACATTCGCGCCGGCAATCACGGAAACGTCAGGAAAAGGAAGGGCCGCGCGAAAACCACCCGTTATTCAGCACCTTTCGTGACTCGACCGCCGCACATTCGGAACCGACATTCCTGCAATTCATTATCGGCCTGACGCGACAGCAATATCGGCGTATTCCATCCAATTATTCTGATCGTTTTCATCACCAGCGTCGATGGACCACGAATTGGTATTAGGAGCTCTCCATGAAGTCCCGCCGTCTTTCGAAGGCATCAACACGCGAAACGAACCGCCCGACACGCGCTACGGCTGAAAACGCCGTTCGCACGCTCATCCAATGGGCGGGCGATGATCCGGATCGCGAGGGCCTGCGCGGCACGCCGGCGCGCATGGTGCGCGCCTACGAGGAATGGTTTGCCGGCTATTTCGAGGATCCGCGCGAATACCTGCAGCGCACCTTCGAGGAGGTTGCCGGCTATGACGAGATGGTGCTGCTGCGCGACATTCGTTTCGAATCGCACTGCGAGCATCACATCGCACCGATCATCGGCCGCGTTCACATCGGCTATCTGCCGCGCAAGCGCATCGTCGGCATCTCGAAGCTGGTGCGGCTGGTCGACGTCTACGCCAAGCGGATGCAGGTGCAGGAAAAGATGACGGCCGAAATCGCCGCCTGCCTCAATGCTGTGCTCAAGCCGGCGGGCGTGGGGGTCGTGGTCGAAGGCGCGCACGAATGTATGACGACGCGCGGCGTGCACCGGCCCGACGTCACGATGGTGACAAGCCGAATGCTCGGGGTGTTCCGGACGAATTTCAAAACCCGGCAGGAGTTTTTCGCGGCCATCAAGCTGCGGCAGAAGGGTGATGATGAGCCGGCGTGATCAATTCATTCTCCGCTCACCCCCGCGAAAGCGGGGTCCAGAGCAAGCAAATCGAGGACCAGAAGCAAGCGGTTCTGGATTCCCGCTTTCGCGGGAATGAACGGAGTGTGGTTCGACCTGAGCAAATCGCTCTAAAGGACTTTAAACGCCCGCAGAAGCTGAAAGACCGAAACCAGCACGATCAGGCATCCGACCGCGGTCATCAGTCCCCGCGCGGGAACGCGCTTGACGATCCAGCCGCCGAATGGCGCCGCCAGCACGCCGCCAAGGACGAGCGGAAGGAAGTGGTCGAGCGGCACGGCGCCGAGCTCCGCAAAAAATGTCGTCGCGGCCGCGACGGTCACGAAAAATTCGGCGGTGTTGACCGAGCCGACCGAATAACGCGGCGCATGTCCCGAGCCAACAAGCGTCGACGTCGTCATCGGTCCCCATCCGCCGCCGCCGGTCGCGTCGAGAAATCCCGCGCCGAAGCCGAGAACCGAGGTCCAGCCGGCGGGAGGGCGCGGGGCCAACACGATGCGCAAGGATTTCCAGAGAATGTAGATCCCCATGATCAGCAAATAGGTGTAGACAAAGCGCCGCGCCGCGCCGACTTCGATATTGGACAGGACCCAAGCGCCCAAAATAGCGCCGAGCACGCCAGTAATTCCCAGGCGCGCCATAAGGCGCCAGTCGACGTTGCGGTGGTAAATGTGGGAGGCCGCCGAGGCGCTGGTGGTGAAAATTTCGGCAGTGTGGACGAGCGCGCTTGCATGCGCCGGCGGCAGGCCGATCGCCAGCAAAGCCGTGTTCGAAAGCACGCCAAAGGCCATGCCAAGAGTGCCGTCGACCAGCTGGGCGCCAAAACCGACGGCAAAAAACAACCACCAAGTATCCAAGAAATCGCCCCTCTTCGGCCGGCTGAACGCCAGCCTACCACGCCTTCCACCTATTTCGGCCGATGAGACCTTTCGTCGCCATAGGTGAAATCCGGAATTCGACAACGTCCGGAAGGCCGCGAAGTTTCGCAGGACAGGGGTTGCTCGGCGCCGCGCCGTCGACAAAAAGGCGTGGCATGCTCATCGCGAGGAAGACCTATGCTTCCTCGCGCGTCCCACTCTGCTAGTCTTGGCTATTATCGCTCGAGGTTTTGGTGATGACCGAAAGGAAATCGACTCGCCGCCGGTTTCTGCTCAACACCGGCATCCTTGCCGCCGGATGGGAGCTATCCAGTGCGGGCGCGGTACTGACGCAAGAGCTTGCGCCGACGCCCGCCTGTCACGATGGCGATGAACCGACAATCCGTCAGGGTGAGGGACCGTTCTTCAAGCCGAAATCGCCGGAGCGCAGCGACCTCCGCGAGCCTGGCGCTGGCGGCCGGCCGTTCGAACTTTCCGGCTTTGTGCTGACGAGACGCTGCCGCCCGCTTGGCGGCGCCGTGGTCGACCTCTGGCATGCGGACGACAAGGGCGAATACGACAATACCGGTTTCCGATATCGCGGCCATGTCATCACCGGACCCGACGGCGCTTTTCGTTTCCGTACCATCGCGCCGGCGGTCTATCCCGGCCGCACACGGCACTATCACGTCAAGGTTCAGGCGCCGGGCAGCCGCCTGCTCACCACGCAACTCTATTTTCCAAACGAACCCGCGAACCAGCGCGATGGCCTCTTTCAGCGCGCATTGCTGATGCGGGTCGCGAACACCGGCGAGGGTCCCGCCGGCCGGTTCGATTTCGTGCTCGATATCCGTTAGGACGTCTGCGAAAGTCCGGCGCAGAAGTCCCCACCGACCCGATGTCAATGAAGCCGCTAGTCACCGATCGGCGAAATCCGGAATTCGACAACGTCCGGAAGGCCGCGAAGGTGGCCTGAAAGTCTGTCCGCATTGCCGCGGTCGCGGCTCTTGATCGTCATGCGGTATTCAAACTGCTCGCCGCCTTCGATCAGCCGCGACGACAGATTGGCAACCGTAAACCCATGGTCTCGAATCAACTTTTGCACGTCCGCCTCGGACATCGCTCGGTCGCGCGAAAAGCGCAGCCTGTGATGTGCGTAGAACTCGCTCGGCAGCACCGCCTCGACAAAGCGAAAACAGCTAGCACGAGCAGGACCGCGATCGCGCCAAGAATTGCCGGATACCAGAATCCGATGCCGACAAGGATGCCGATTGCGGACGTTATCCAGATGGACGCCGCAGTCGTCAGCCCCCGCACCGTGAGGCCTTCCTTGAAGATCACCCCGGCGCCCAAAAAGCCGATGCCGGTCATGATGCCTTGCGCCATGCGCGTCGGATCGGCGCGAATGGTGTCGATCGGCACCTCGGTCATCCAGTGCAGCTGATAGACGGTGACCAGCATCAGCAAAGCCGAGGCAAGACACACGAGCGCGTGCGTTCGAAAGCCGGCCGGCCGGCCGTGGAACGATCGCTCAAAGCCGATCATCGCGCCGATAACGAGAGCGCCGGTCAGTCTCCCGATGATCACCAGTTCGTCATGCCCCATGACCATCGCCTATGCGCGTATTCGCCAGATTCTTCAATCCTCTTCGTGGCCCCAATCTACTTTCGATAAAGCCCGCGACAGGGTTGCGTCGCGCCGCGCCGTCGGCCACAAGGCGCGGCATGCTCGTCATTGACGATCTCACCGTCCGCATTGCCGGCCGCAAGCTGCTGGAAGGCGCCTCCGCGCGCATTCCCACCGGCGCGCGGGTTGGCCTGGTCGGCCGCAACGGCACCGGCAAGACCACTTTGTTCGGCGTCATTGCCGGCGATATTTCGGCCGAGCAAGGCCAAGTCGACATCCCGCCGCGATGGCGCATCGGACGGCTGGCGCAGGAAGCCCCGGACGGGCCGGACAGCCTGCTCGAGGTCGTGCTGAAGGCGCATCGCGAGCGCACCGCACTGCTGGCCGAAGCGGAAACCGCGCATGACCCGCATCGCATTGCGGAGATCCAGACCCGGCTCGCCGATATCGGTGCGCACGCGGCCCCTGCCCGGGCGGCATCGATCCTCGCCGGACTTGGCTTCTCCACCGCCGACCAGCAGCGGCCATGCTCGGAATTTTCCGGCGGCTGGCGCATGCGCGTCGCGCTCGCCGCAACATTGTTCGAAGAGCCCGAACTGCTGCTGCTCGACGAGCCGACCAATTATCTCGACCTCGAAGGCACGCTCTGGCTGCAGGACCATCTGGCGCGCTATCCGGCGACGCTGATCGTCATCAGCCACGACCGCGACCTGCTCGACACCGCGGTCGGCTCGATCCTGTCGCTCGAGGCGCGCAAGCTTGCGCTCTATCGCGGCGGCTATTCGGCCTTCGAGCGCCAGCGCAGCGAACGCATGCTGCTCGACCAGAAAATGATCAAGAAGCAGGAGGCGCAACGCAAGCACCTGCAGGCCTTCGTCGACCGCTTCCGCGCCAAGGCGACCAAGGCGCGGCAGGCGCAATCGCGCCTGAAGATGCTCGCAAAGCTCGAGCCGATCACCGCGCTCGTGACCGAGGATGTGCGGCCGATCCACATCCCCGCGCCGGACAAGCTTTTGTCGCCGCCGATCATCGCTACCGACGACGTCGAGGTCGGCTACGAGCCCGGACGCCCGGTGCTGTCGGGCCTGTCGCTGCGCATCGACAATGACGACCGCATCGCGCTGCTCGGCGCCAACGGCAATGGTAAGTCGACGCTGGTCAAGCTGCTCGCCGCACGGCTTTCGCCGGAGCACGGCACCGTCACGCGCGCCTCCGCCCTCAAGGTCGCCTACTTCGCACAGCACCAGCTCGACGAGCTCGAGCCGGATGCAAGCCCCTACGATCACGTGCGCCAGCTGATGCCCGATGC
>JBEVFG010000046.1:0-9043 GCA_040512415.1 Pseudolabrys sp.
GTTCTTTTTATTGACCTGCGCGACCATTATGGGCTGACCCAGGTCGTTGCCGACCCGGACAGCAGGGCTTTCAAGCTGGCCGAGACACTGCGCGCGGAATGGGTCGTGCGCATCGACGGCAAGGTGCGCAAGCGTCCGGCGGGCACTGAAAATCCAGAACTGCCCACCGGGCAGGTCGAGATTTATATCGATGGAATCGAGGTGCTCGGCCCCACGGCGGAGCTTCCGATGCCGGTCTTCGGCGAGCAGGAATACCCCGAAGAGATCAGGCTCAAGTACCGCTTTCTCGACCTGCGCCGCGAGCAGCTTCACAACAACATCATGTTGCGCGGGAGGGTCATCGACTCGATCCGCCGGCGGATGAAGGAGGCGGGCTTTTTTGAATTCCAGACGCCGATTCTCACGGCCTCATCGCCCGAAGGGGCGCGCGACTACCTCGTGCCCTCGCGGCTGCATCCTGGGAAATTCTACGCGCTGCCGCAGGCGCCGCAGCAATTCAAGCAGCTGATCATGGTCGCGGGTTTCGACCGTTATTTCCAGATCGCGCCGTGCTTTCGCGACGAGGATGCGCGCGCCGATCGCTCGCCGGGCGAGTTTTATCAGCTCGACCTTGAGATGAGCTTCGTCATCCAGCAAGACGTTTTCGATGCGGTGGAACCGGTGATCCGAGGCGTGTTCGAGGAATTCGCCAACGGCAAACCGGTGACGCCGAAGTTTCCGCTCATTCCTTACGCCGACGCGTTGCGCAAATACGGCAGCGACAAGCCCGACCTGCGCAATCCGATCGTGATGCAGGACGTGAGCGAGGCGTTCCGCGGCTCTGGTTTCAAGATTTTCGCAAAGATCCTGGAGACTCCCGGAACAGCCGTGTGGGCGATCCCGGCGCCGAAAGGCGGCAACCGCGCCTTCTGCGACCGCATGAATTCCTGGGCGCAGGGCGAGGGTCAGCCCGGTCTCGGTTACATCTTCTGGCGCGAAGGCGAGGAGGGCGGTGCGGGCCCGCTGGCCAAAAATATCGGCCTGGAGCGCACCAAGCAAATCGCCGACCGGATGGAACTCGGCATCGGCGACGCCTGTTTCTTCGTCGCCGGCAAGCCGAAGGACTTCGTGAAATTTGCGGGGCCGGCGCGGACCAAGGTCGGCGAGGAGCTTGGGCTGATCGACAAAGGCCGCTTCGAGTTCTGTTGGATTGTCGATTTTCCGATGTACGAATGGAACGAGGAGGAGAAGAAAATCGACTTCTCCCACAATCCGTTCTCGATGCCGAACCTGCCGGTCGAGGAATTCCTCGCACTCGACGCCAAGGACAACGACAGACTGCTGTCGATCAAGGCGATCCAGTACGACATTGTGTGCAACGGCGTCGAATTATCGTCGGGTGCGATCCGGAACCACCGTCCGGAGGTGATGAAGAAGGCTTTCGCGATCGCCGGCTACAGCGAGGACGTGCTCGAGACTAAATTCGGCGGCATGCTGCATGCGCTGTCGCTCGGGGCGCCGCCGCATGGCGGCATCGCGCCGGGCATAGACCGTATCGTCATGCTGCTTGCCGGCGAGGAGAACCTGCGCGAGATCGTGCTGTTTCCAATGAACCAGCGCGCCGAGGATCTGATGATGGGCGCGCCCTCCGAAGCGACGCCCAAGCAGCTTAAGGAGCTGCACATAAGGCTGGATCTGCCGAAGAAGTGACGTGCAGACGTGCTCTATTTGTCGGGCAACGGAATAAATTCGATCTCGTCCCCCGGCACCTTGTCGAAATGGCCGGCCTTCCAATCCGCCTTGGCCAGCTCGATGCGCTCCTTGCGGGATGACACGAAATTCCACCAGATGTGGCGCGGGCCGTCCATCGGTGCACCGCCGACGATGACGAAATGAGTATTGCTGACTGCGGTGACGGTCACCGTGTCACCGGGCTTGAACACCAACAGCCGTCCCGGCTCGAACTTGTCGCCGGAAATATCGACGACGCCTTCGATAACGTAGATGGCGCGCTCCTCGTGGCCGGCATCGAGCGGCAACGACGTGCCCGCCTTCAGATGCACATCGCCGAATATCGTCTCGTGCACCGTCGGCACCGGCGATGACGCGCCATAGAGCGAGCCGACCACCACACGCACGTTCTTTCCGTTCTCCTTGATGACCGGGAATTCGGCGGTTGCGTGATGCGCAAAGCCGGCCTCCATCTCCTCTCTAGCGGCTGGCAAGGCGACCCACATCTGCAGGCCGTGGATCGGCTCACCATCGACGCGCCGCTCCGGCCGCGTGCGCTCAGAATGCACGATGCCGCGTCCGGCGGTCATCCAGTTGACTTCGCCTGGCCTGATCGCCATCTCGGTGCCGAGACTGTCGCGATGCATGATCTCGCCGTCGAAAAGATAGGTCACGGTGGCGAGCCCGATATGCGGATGGGGGCGAACGTCGAGCCCGTTGCCTGCGTGAAACTCCGCCGGTCCGAAATGATCGAAAAAGATGAACGGGCCAACCATGCGTGTTTGGGCGGACGGCAGTGCACGCCGGACCGCGAAATCGCCGAGATCGACCGTGCGCGGCACGATGACCTGGGAAATAGCGTCGCATTGATGTGTGTTGCCGGCGGCCGGATCCTTGCCCGGAAAGAAACTCATGATCGACTCCTACATTACTCTCGCCGCAGTCCGAACAGCCGCAACGCATTGCCGCTTGCAATCCGCTGCGCTTGATCGGACGGAAGCTGGGCGAGCCATCCGCGATATTCCTTGAAGATCGTGTCGTAGCCAAACCAGCGCTCATTGATCCAGGTGTCGGACCCGAGCAGGAACCGGTCGGAATACCGTCCAAATAGGTTGCGCCAGTCGCTTGTCAACTTGCCGTCGCCGCCGGTGATGCCGCCCCGGTATGACAGCTCGCCCCAAAGCGCGTCTTTGTGCTCGTCGAGCAGCTCGGCCACGCGCGCAGGCGCTACCGAAAACCCGGTATGCGCCCAAATGATTTTTGCCTTCGGATTGTGCTTAAACAGGATCAGCAGGGCCTCTTCGTCGCAGTGCGCATGTAGATACAGGTTACGCTCGACGGCGAAGTCGACCATTTTCTTCACCCAGTCCGATTCGGCAGACTTTCCGTAGATATGGAATTCGCCGATCCCACGGTAATAGCCGCGCGCATATTCTTCCTTAATGAGCTCGAAAATCGTCGGATCGTTGAACCAGCTCTGGATGTCGCTGCGCACGCGATAGGGACGGATGAACGGCACGACCTTGAGCTCGGGCCACTTTGCGTCCACCAACTCATGTGTGCCTTTGTTGGGCCGGCTGGTCGCGACGATGCCGGTGATGCCGTTGCGGCGGAATATGTCGCGTACCTGGTCGAGTGAATAAAAAGGCTTGGGCTCCTGGTTGTAATGCAAATGCGCGTCGAAAATTTCGATCCGCTGCTGTGCCTGCGCAGTCAAAGCCATGGTCGCTAAAGCGGCCAACGCCACGGTCCACTTGAAACGCCGCCATTTCATCGCAAATCCTCCGCTATTCGATCGGAGCCAAGCCTGCCTGACCGGTCCCATGATTTTCACCCAATACTAACCATAGCGGCTCGGGCGGTGCTTTTTCGCGCAGTAGCTGGGGTTACGCGCCTTTAAGCTTAAGGTTGTCTTTACGGCGGCATGGCTGACTGGAGAGGCACCAGGACGGGGGCCCCCTGGCTGGAGGCGGGATGGGGTTTTTTGTGCGCGGAGTTACGCGCCGGAATTTATTTGCGATCGTCGTCGGCGCCGTGCTCGCCGGTGGTCCGTTCATCGCCTTTAATCTCTGGCTCGACAATCTCATAGAACGGCAGGGTCAGTCGGAGGTGAGCACGGCTGCCAAGCGTGCGATAGCGCTTGCCGAGGCGCGCGTCCGGGATGCGGTCGGAACGCTCGACACTCTGGCTGTAGCGGGCGTCAGCTCCTGCGATCAGCAGGATATGGAGGCGATGCGTCGTGCCGCCTTCAGCACGATTCCTGTCAAGGAAATTGCCGTCATTGGCCCTGACGGCAAGACACTTTGTTGGCCGGACAGCCGACACCGAGAGCGCAAATTTCAGTGCCAATATAAGGTCGAACAAATTTGGTTTTGATGTCGAAGTTCTCAGTCCGGGAGCGCGGATCGAGGCAGAGCACGCCGACCTCAAATGGTTCGGTCTGTTTGCGGCCGGCATCATCATGATGACCGTCACCGGATTTGTGGTGCTGATCTCGCGCCGCGCGCCCCGAAACCCCGTGGCGGAAATCGAGCGTGCGCTCGAAGCGGGCGAATTCATCCCGTATTACCAACCCGTCGTCGACATCCGTTCGGGTCAGCTACGCGGCGCAGAAGTACTGGTTCGTTGGCGCAAGCCGGACGGCACGCTTGTCCTGCCGGGTTCATTCATTCCGCTGATGGAATCGAGCGATCTCATCGACGATCTGACACGTAGCCTGATGCGCAAGGTATGCATCGAAGTCGGCCCCGCGCTCGGGCGCCGTCCGGACCTGAGGATTTCGTTCAACTTTGCAGGTAAGCTTTTCAGCGAGCCGTCAATCGTTAAGGATGTACGCGATATCTTTGTGAGCTCGCCGATAAAATTCTCGCAGGTCGTACTCGAAGTCACCGAGCGCGATCCGATTGAGAATTTCACTGAAACCCGCCAGACCATCGCCGCCCTGCAAGGTCTTGGCGTTCGCATTGCAATTGATGATGTGGGCACCGGCCACAGCGGCCTTTCCTACATGCTGAAGCTCGGTGTCGACATCATCAAGATTGACAAGATGTTCGTAGATGCCATCGGTACTGATCGCAATTCGACGACTATCGTCGAGACTCTTGTCGATCTCGCACGCAACATGCGCATGGATGTGGTTGCGGAGGGGGTCGAGAATTTCGAGCAGGTGATGCATTTGCGTACGCTCGGCGTGCGTGCGGCGCAGGGTTACGTCTTCGCACCGGCTTTGCCTGGAAGCTCGTTCCTGCAGCTCGTTGAAGCTCTCGACCCGTTACAACCGGCCGGACTCGAGTTTGGCGGTGCCGAGCGAATGGCTGCGTCCGCTTAGAAGCAATTGTCGACGATTTGCTAACATGAAAAGGGGCGGCCTCGCGGCCGCCCAGTTAAAACGCCACGCGGGAGGAACCTCTGTAAGGGTCGGCAATTTGATCTGCCGGCTCACGTGACCGAATGTCGTTTTAACAATCCGTCATGCACACGCCGATTCGTCAATCGAATTTTTCAATATTGTGACAAAAGATTTCCGCTTGCTCGCGGAGGGCAGCCCCACGATTCAGTGATTCGTCTGGGCTATGCGCCCGCCAGTTCTCTTTCGATGGCTGCGATCACGAGCGGGTCCGTCGGCTCGACTGAAGACGGGAAGGCCGCCTTCAATTGGCCGTCGCGCCCGATGAGGTATTTGTGAAAATTCCAGCGCGGAGCTTCGCGCGGATGGTCGGCCGCGGCCCACCTATAGAACGGATGCGCGTCCTTGCCCTTCACCGCGACCTTTTCGGTTATTGGGAATGTGACGTGGTACGTCCCCTGTGCGGTCGCGTGGATCTCGCTTTTGCCGCCCGGTTCTTGCCCGCCGAAGTCGTTCGATGGCACGCCCAGTACGATCAACCCGCGGTCGCGGTAGCGCGTCCAGAGTTGCTGGAGGCCCGCATATTGCGGGGTGTAGCCGCATTGGGAGGCCGTGTTGACCACCAGCAACGGGTGGCCCGCATACGAAGAGAGCAGGATATCGTCCCCATCGAGGCCCTTGAACGTGAAGACGTAGGCCGTCACGCGGCTCATGCCGGTTGCCTGAGACGGTCGGGCACCGAGTCCGGTGAGGGGGAGGGCGGCGAGTGCAATGAAATGTCGGCGATCAATCATGCCGGCACTATAGCGTGCCGGCATTCAGCCTGCTGCGCAAAATTCCGTGAAAAAAGTACGGCCAATCGGCACAATCTACGCCGCGGCTATGCGCACCGTGGTCTCGAATGACGTGCCGCAGGCATCGCATTGCCACAGGTGGCGCACGCGACTCCCCTCGAGGCACTCCGACCATTCGGGAATGTAGATGCGCTCACCGCACTGGGCACATTCAATCACCGGTCGCGAGCGCGCAAACTTTGCGATATCGCGGGACACTTCCATGGGCCTTCCTCCCGACCAACTCTTTTGACGTGGCCCCGTACCCCACGCTGTTTGCATTTTTCGACGCTAGTGCAATGGCTGCGCGAATGAAGCAGGAGCGTTGACATACCTTGCACGCGGCTCATGAAGTTTTTGCGGCAGAACGATCAAGCTCGAGTCAAAATTTTTGGGCTGGCTAATTTTTTGATTTACTGCGCTGCATCAAAGTGTGAAGCCGAATTTTCCCAGCGTCCAGATTGTCGCAAGATAAAGCGCGAAGGTGAGCACGCAGCACACTGCAAGCGTTGGCCAAAAAGCGATTCCGTGCCGCAGCATCGTTGGCATCACAAGAAACATCGGAAGCGTTGGAAGGACGTACCAGAACGTCGACTGCGCGTGCGCTGCGATGCGCTCGGCGTCGCTGGTATCATGCCACAGCCACAAAATGCCGAGGATCGAAACCAGCGGCAGCGAAACGATCAGGGCACCAAGCGTCGGCGAACGGCGCGCCACCTCCGAGACGACGGCAATGATGAGACCGGACAAAGCGGCTTTGGCGGCCAGATAGAGCATTCGACCCTCCTGCAGATGGAACCCGGTGCTTTCGCCGCGGTTAGGCTACATGGTCAAGAAAGGGACAACCATGCGCGTTACATTTGTTGCGCTTTGCCTGGCATGCGTCGGCGGCATTATGTCCGCGCCAGCATGGGCCGAAGACAAACCGGCCGACAAATCAGGCTACAGCACCGGCCGCCAGCAGACGCCGGAGACGACGGGTCAGAAGCAGCCGCAGGGTTGGACCGGCCCGCTCGAAACCGGGTCCGGTGGTGCGCCCCCGGAGAGCCCGCAGGGTCAAAGCCCGCCCGGCATGCAGCCTGCTCCGGAAGGCTCGTCGAAGACGACGGTTGCGCCGGACAAGAGCAAGTAGCGCCATCATCGGCCTGCCAGCGGCGAGCCCGGTTGCCGCCGCATTGCATCTCGTTGAATTTTCCAACGGATACGGAAGCCAGTGGAATGCACTCTGGGTTGGGAGCAAGGTACCGAGTTGTGACGGGATGCCGGCTCAAGAGGATTCTACGTGAGCCAGAAGACTCTCGAGAAACCGCGGACCAAAGCAAAAACAAAGACGCAGCGGCCGCCGCTGTGGAAGGTAATTCTGCTCAACGACGACTATACCCCGCGCGAATTCGTCGTCCTGGTTCTTAAGGCCGTCTTCCGGATGAACGAAAGCCATGCCTACAAGGTCATGATGACGGCGCACCAGAAGGGTGCGTGCGTCATCGCGGTTTACACACGTGACGTCGCGGAAACCAAGGCAAAGGAAGCGACCGAGATGGGCCGCGTAAAGGGCTACCCGCTTTATTTCACGACCGAGAAGGAAGAGTAGCGGGGCGCTTCTTCGCACCGACGCAAGAAGCGGTAGACTTCCGGAGCCCGCAGCCAGATGAGCTGACGCGTCAGGCCGCCGTGGTGGCTCAACCACACCTTGATGTCGGTCGGGTAAGATCGCCAGACAGTCGCGGTCCCGCCGGGCAGATCGGCGAGGCGGAAGCCAAGACTTCCCTCCGGCGTGACACATACGTGGTCGCGGTTGAGATGACCGATGACCATTGTGCACTCGGATTCGCATGGGCCGGCAATTCGTACATGAACCCCATCTCGGCGATACTGGGCCCAGCGCGCAACGTAGTTGATGCTGCTGCCGCCACGATCGTCGATGATGTCGATGGTCTCGGCTTGCGACGGCCATGCGCTCAACGCCGCAAGTGCCGCTGCAACGATGCCATTTCTTATCGCGTGAACTCGCCCCGCCATGTTCAGGCGTTTGGCGTATTTTTCGACGCTTAGCGTCCTCCAAATGGTCGAGAGAGTACGCTAGCCCCACAATTCTGTGCGCGGGCGGGCCGTTGTCCCGTGCTGATCAGTATGGTCTGATTACTACGAATCATGTCGCAACGCGTCCTGATAACGGCCGGGGCCGCCGGCATCGGCCGTGAGTTTGCTCGCGCCTTTGCTGCGAATGGCGCCAAAGTCTTCGTCTGCGACATCGACGAGAAGTCCCTTGCCGCAATCGCCAAGGAAATTCCCGGCATAACCGCGGGGCGCTGCGATATGGCGAGCCGCGCGGAGATTGAGCGGATGGTGCCGGAGGCCGTGGGGGTGCTCGGCGGGCTCGATGTGCTCATCAACAATGCCGGAATTGCCGGCCTGACGCTGCCGATCGTCGACTACCCGCCTGACGATTGGGACAAGGTTGTCGCGGTCAACCTGACGGCCATGTTCGACGTCTCGCGGCTTGCGATCCCGCACCTGAAGAAATCGAAGGCAGGCTGCATCATCAACATGTCGTCGATTGCGGGGCGCTACGGCTTTCCCAATCGCAGCCCCTATGCCGCGACAAAATGGGGTGTCATCGGCCTGACCAAGACGCTGGCCATTGAGCTCGGCGAATGGGGCATCCGCGCCAACGCGATCGCGCCCGGCGCCGTCGAGGGCGACCGTATCGTGCGCGTTTTCCAGGGCCGCGCGCAGATCAGCGGGCGCTCCTTGGAGGAAGTAAAGGCCGATGCCCTGGCTGCGGCGTCGATCAAGGCCATGGTTGATCCGAAGGATATCGCGCAGCTGGCGGTGTTCCTCGCATCCGACGCTGCGAAGGCAATCTCGGGGCAGGTGATCCCGATCGACAACGACCGTCAGAATGCCTAGAGGCTGCCCGAGATTCGCTGAAGTCGTCACGGTGAGGCCGCCGTCATGGCGGCTCTTTTGCTTTCCTACCTGCGGCAAAATGCGCGTACTTGACCCCTGTCGGCGCAGGAAAATTTTATGAAAGAAAATGTCGTGCTGAGGAATTAAAGTTGCTCCGAGATCGTCGCGCCTAGCCAATTTACCAAACAAACTGTCGCGTCGGGCCGCTTCCTCTTCGCATTTACCTTACCTGGTCAGCTTACCA
>JBEVFG010000047.1:0-2574 GCA_040512415.1 Pseudolabrys sp.
ACTGCGGCAGCGGTGTGCGGAGCGGCGGTCGGATGGTTCCTCGGACAAAGCGCCTGGCCGCTCGCGCTCGGCGTCGCCACGATGGGGTTTGCAACGTTTGGGCTCTGGCTGGCAACGCGCAGGCTTCGTGCCCGTGCCGCAAAGCATTAACGTCGGCCAAAGAGGCCGTTAAGCAGCCAGCCGTCGAGGCCGCCCATTCCAGTCGTGCCCGCGCGCGTGGCGGCAGCAGGTTGCACTGGCGCAGGCGGTACCGGCCGCGAGTTGTTGCCGAACAATCCCGAGAAGAGACCGCCGCCGCCGGACGCGCCAGGCAGGCTTGCGACCGGCACGCCCTGATGGGCGCCGCGCATGAACCGGCTCCAGATCTCGACCGGCAAGCCGCCCCCAGTCACGTGCTTTGTAGAAGTGCCATCGTCGTTGCCGAGCCAGATGCCGGTCACGAGATGCGCGGTGTAGCCGATGAACCAAGCATCGCGGAAATCCTGCGACGTTCCGGTTTTCCCGGCCGCGGGCCAGCCTGGCAATGCCGCCTTGTGCGCGGTGCCGATTGTGAGCGTCTCGGCCATCATCTGGTTCATCATCGCCACGTAACGTGCCTCGACGATGCGGCCGAGTTGGCCTGTATTACGCGCATAGAGCACCTTGCCATTCGCGGCGGTGATCTTCTGGACGACATGCGGGACCAGCGCGTAGCCGCCGTTGGCGAATGTCGCATAGGTGCCGACAAGTTCCAGCATCGAGACTTCCGAGGTGCCAAGCGCGATCGAGGCATTGGGCTCAAGCTTTGAGGCGATGCCGAGGCGATAGGCGGTGCGGATCACCGCCAACGGAGTGAATTCCAACGTCAGCCGCACCGAAACGGTGTTGAGCGAAAGGGCGAGTGCCTTCGTCAGTGTCACTGGCCCGAAATATTCATGGCTGTAGTTTTCCGGTTGCCAGCCTTTGACGTTAATCGGACGGTCCTCACGCACACTGTCGGGCGTGAGCCCGTGCTCGATCGCGGTCAGGTAAATGAACGGCTTGAAGGCGGAGCCGGGCTGGCGTTTTGCCGACACCGCACGGTTGAACTGGCTGTCGGCGTAGTTGCGGCCGCCGACCAGCGCCCGAACGGAGCCATCCGGCGTCATCGCCACGAGTGCGCCCTGTCCGACTCCGTTCTTGTCGCCCTTTTGCGCAAGCTCGTCGGTCAAAGCTTTCTCCGCATTGGCCTGGAGATTTGCATCGATGGTGGTCTGAACCGTGATGTCTTGCTCGACGCGACCTAGCGTGTCGTTGAGCGCGTCCATAACCCAGTCCGCGACATAATTAACGGAACCTGTGTTCGCCTGCGCCACGATGCGCGGCGGGCGCGCCACAGCGGTGCGCTCGGTCGAATGCGATATGAATTTGAGCTCCGCCATGGCGGCGAGCACGGCCTTCGCACGCTTTTCGGCGCCGTCGAAGTTGCGTGTGGGCGCAAGACGTGACGGCGACTTCACGACCCCCGCGAGCAGCGCCGCCTCGGCGACCATGATCTGGCGCGCCGACTTTCCGAAATAATGCTGCGAAGCCTGTTCGATACCGTAGGCGCCCGAGCCGAAGTAAACCCGGTTAAGATAGAGCTCGAGAATTTGCGTCTTGGAGAACTTGCGCTCGAGCCAGATCGCGAGCAGCGCCTCCTGCAGCTTGCGATTGATCGTGCGCTCCTGCGTGAGGAAAAGATTTTTTGCGAGCTGTTGCGTAATCGTCGAGCCACCTTGGGCAACCCCGCGGTGAAGCACGTTGGCGATCAAAGCGCGGCCGATGCCGTAGGGATCGACGCCGCTGTGCTCGTAGAAGCGCCGGTCCTCGATGGCGATGAAGGCTTTGGGAACGTAGGCCGGCAATTCCTTCAAAGGCAGCGGCGCGCCGGCAAGGTCGCCGCGGCGGGCCAGCGCGCGGCCCTGGAAGTCGACGACCTGGATCGACGGCGGGCGTTTGGGAATTTCCAGCGACTGGATCGGCGGCAGATGAGCGCCGACCCAGGCAACGAAACCGGCGCCGCCGATCGCAACCCAAAGGCCGACGACCAGCGTCCAATATGTAAGGCGGACGATGAGCGCCCGCTTACCGCGGGCCGGGCGTGACTTGCGCGCGCGCGTCTTGCGGCGCTTCGCCGGCGGTCTGCTTTTCGAAACGGGTCTTTCCTCGGTCGGTGCGGGCCGATCGTCGGCGGAAACGTGCAGCTCCGGGCCCTTGTCGAACACCGGCTCCCGGCGCGCGCCTGCTTGTCCCCGTTTCGACGCCATCACGCGACCCGTTTCACGCCGGCGGACACAGGTCGCCGGCCCCCGGTGTCACGCTATGCGCGGCGATTTAAGGGGCCGTTAAGCCGGAAATGGCGTGGAAATCAGGCGCTTTGCGCTGCTCGTGGCGCTACCGTCTTTGCCTGCTTGTCGTCCCCGCCGGATGCAAAGAGGCCAACCAGGGCACGCTTGATTGCGGCTTGCCGGGTCGGGGAGGTGATCTGCGCGCCCATCAGATCCGTCACGTAGAACACGTCCACCACGCGTTCGCCGAACGTGGCGACATGTGCGGAGGCAATGTTGAGGTTGA
>JBEVFG010000048.1:0-5669 GCA_040512415.1 Pseudolabrys sp.
CTGCAATCCGCGTTGGAGCGTGGCGGCGACGGCGTGCGCCGCATCGAATTGAGCCTGTTCCGCACCGACGGCGTGGTACGCCGCATCGCCGCCGGCACCTCACGGCCGTTGCGCGACCCGGAGGAAATCCGGGGGTTGTTCGTCGAGCGGCTCGCCGCGCTCGCCGACGCGCTCGACCCCGGTTTTGGCTTCGATATGGCGCGGCTGTCGGTGCTCGTCGCCGAGCCCTGCCCGCCCGAACAGATCGGCATCGCCGGCGGAGAAGATGCGACCGAACTCTGCCGGTTGATCGACCGGCTGAGCGCACGGCTGGGTCCGCGCCGTGTCCGCCGTTTGGTCGCGCAGGACAGCCATATTCCGGAACTGGCCGAGACCGCTTTGCCGGCACAGGCCGTCAATGACGATACCGGCTGGAGCACGTTCCGCCGTTATCGCAACGAGGTTGACCTGCCACCGCGCCCGCTGCGGCTGCTGGCACGGCCGGAGCCGATCGAAGCGGTAGCGGAGGTGCCGGACGGCCCACCGTTGCGCTTCCGGTGGCGGCGCGCGCTGCACGAGGTGGTTGCCGCCGAAGGGCCGGAACGCATCGAAGGGGCCTGGTGGAGCGAGCACGGCGGGCCTGCGCGCGATTACTTCCGCGTCGAGGACAAAAGCGGACTTCGATTCTGGCTGTTCCGCGCCGGGCTCTACCGCGACCTCGCGCCTGGCGCCGGTGCGCCGGCGTGGTTCCTGCACGGGACGTTTGCCTGAGGCTGAAGCGTAATGCGTTATCTCGAATTTGCCGCCGCCTCGAACTTCTCCTTCCTGCGCGGGGCCTCGCATCCGGAAGAATTGATGGTGCAGGCCGCCAGCATCGGCCTTGCCGGGCTTGGCTTGTGCGACCGCAATTCGGTCGCCGGCGTGGTGCGCGCGCATCTGGCCAAACGCGAACAGAATTTGATGCTGCGTTATCATCCGGGCGCGCGGCTCGTATTTGCCGACAATACGCCCGACATTCTGGTGTATCCGCGCAATCGCGCCGGCTGGGGAAGGCTTACCCGGCTGCTGACGCTCGGAAATCTTCGCGCCGAAAAAGGCGAATGCACTCTTCATCTCGACGATCTGCTCTCGCATGCCTTCGGGCTCGAATTGATCGCCATGGGCGGTCACGCACGGTTCCTGGCGCGCCTGCGTGAAGCTGCACCGCATCGTATCCGCCTCGCCGCTTCCATGCTCTATCGCGGGCACGACCGCGTCAGGCTGGCGCGCACAAAAACCATCGCACGCGATGCGCAGGTTCCGCTGATCGCCGCCAACGATGTGCTCTATCACCATCCCGACCGGCGGCCGCTTGCCGATGTGCTCACCTGCGTCCGCGAAAAAACCACCATTGACCGCGCCGGGCGCAAGCTCGCCATCAATGCCGAGCGATATCTGAAGCCGCCGCAGGAAATGTTGCGGCTGTTTCGCGATGCGCCTGAAGCGATCGAGGAAACGGTGACGCTCAGCGATGAGCTTTCTTTCTCGCTCGACGAATTGCGCTACGAGTATCCGGATGAGGAGGTCAAAGGCTTCGACAATCCCCAGGATGCGCTGACGCATCTCACTTACGAAGGTGCGGCTCGCCGCTATCCGGCAGGCATCCCCGACAAGGTACGCGACAATCTCGAGCACGAGCTCAAGCTGATCGCGCAATTGCAATACGCGTCTTATTTTCTCACCGTCCATGACATCGTGCGTTTTGCGCGCTCGCAAGGCATCCTCTGCCAGGGGCGCGGCTCGGCCGCCAATTCCGCGGTCTGTTTTTGCCTCGGTGTGACGGAAGTCGATCCCGATCGCGCCGACCTACTGTTCGAACGATTCATCTCGCCCGAGCGGCGCGAGCCGCCCGATATCGACGTCGATTTCGAGCACGAGCGGCGCGAAGAGGTCATCCAGTACATCTACGGGAAATACGGACGCGACCGCGCCGGTATCTCCGCCACCGTAATCTCGTATCGCGGGCGCTCGGCGATCCGCGAGGTCGGCAAGGCCTTCGGCCTCTCCGAGGATGCCATCGGCGCGCTATCATCTTCGATCTGGGGCGGCGGTGGCGGCGCGGTGTCGAAGGACGCCGTCACCCGCACCGGCCTCGATCCGCACAGCCGCCGCATGCGCCAGATCCTTGCACTGGCGCGCGAAATCAACGGCTTTCCGCGTCATCTTTCCCAGCATGTCGGCGGCTTCGTTATCACGCGCAGCCGGCTCGACGAGGTAATGCCGATCGGCAATGCGGCGATGGACGACCGCACCTTCGTCGAGTGGGACAAGGACGATCTCGACGCGCTGGGCATTCTCAAGATCGACGTGCTCGGACTCGGCATGCTGTCGTGCCTGCGCAAAGCGCTCGATCTGGTCGACGGGCATTACGGCGAGCGATGGACGCTTGCCTCCATCCCGCCCGAAGACCCTGCCGTCTACAACATGCTCGGCCGCGCGGATTCGCTCGGCGTGTTCCAGGTGGAAAGCCGCGCGCAGATGACCATGCTGCCGCGCCTGAAGCCGAAGAATTTCTACGATCTGGTGATCGAGGTGGCGATCGTGCGGCCGGGACCGATCCAGGGCGACATGGTGCATCCCTATCTGCGCCGGCGCCGCGGGCAGGAACAGGTGACTTATCCGTCGAAAGCGCTCGAAGCAGTGCTGGCGAAGACCCTGGGTGTGCCGTTGTTCCAGGAGCAGGCGATGAAGATCGCGATCGTCGCCGCCGGCTTCAGACCTTCCGAAGCCGACAGGCTTCGCCGCGCCATGGCAACCTTCAGGCGCGTCGGCACCATTGGCACGTTTCAACGCAAGATGATCGACGGCATGCTGGCCAACGGCTACGAGCGCGATTTTGCCGAACGCTGTTTCCAGCAGATCGAAGGCTTCGGCGAATACGGTTTTCCCGAAAGCCACGCGGCGAGCTTTGCGCTACTGGTCTATGCCTCGGCCTGGCTGAAATGCCGCTATCCGGATGCCTTTGGCGCAGCGCTTCTGAACGCGCAGCCGATGGGCTTCTACGCGCCGGCCCAGATCGTGCGTGACATGCGCGAACACGGTGTCGAGGTGCGCCCGCCCGACATCAATCATTCGCACTGGGATTCAACGCTCGAACCGGGCCCCCGCGCGGCCGAACGCATGCATGACCTTCACCGTGAGATGCGGAACGATGTCCGGACAGCGCACGCCGTGCGTCTCGGCCTGCGCGAGATCAAGGGGCTGCGTGAGGAAGACGCCAGGCTGATCATGGAAAGACGCGGCGGCGCCTACGATTCCATGCGCGATGTCTGGCTGCGCACCGGGCTTTCGCCGCGTGTGCTGGAGCGGCTGGCCGATGCCGATTCCTTCGGCTCGCTCGGCCTCACCCGCCGCGAAGCGTTATGGGCGGCCAAGGCGCTCGGACGCGTCGGCGACCGCGATGATGATCTGCCGCTGTTTGCAACCGGCGGCGTCCCGCAGGCGCGCATCGTCTCACAGGAGCCCGACGTGCGGCTGCCGCCGATGCCGATCGGCGAGGAAGTCATCAACGACTACCGCTTCCTGCACCTCTCGCTGCGCGCGCATCCGTCGCAATTCCTGCGCGTCGATCTCGATACCCGCGGCATCAAGCAAAACGAGACGCTGCGCCGGACGGCCTCAGGCATGCGCACGCGCATCTCCGGCATGGTCACCTGCCGTCAGCGACCGGGTTCGGCAAATGGCGTGGTGTTCATGACCATCGAGGATGAAACCGCCGACGCGAACGTGATCGTGTGGCCAAAAGTGTTCGAGCGCCTGCGGCCGATCGTTTTAGGTGCACGCTATGTGGCGGTCATCGGCCGCGTGCAGGAAGAGTCAGGCGTCATTCACGTTGTCGCCGAACAATTGGAGGATCTCACTTATTTGCTTGCGCAGCTCGCCGAACATGGCGCCGAGATCGACGGCCTCGCGCGTTGCGACGAGGTCCGCCGGCCAATCGAGGAGCAACGCGAGGCCCGCAGTACCGGCAACAGGCGAAACCGCCTCGTCAGCCTGATGCGCGAAATGCCCGAGCTTGCGGGCGATCTTGGCGTCTCCGCCCGCGGCTCGGCGCACGCACCCACGCGAAGGGCTATTGCGGCACCACCTCGCCGCGCCCGACATTAACGCGGTTGGTCTCAAGCGAGCCATCCGGCTTTTTGATCGCACGCACGATCGCAATATGTGCGCCGGGCTTCAGCTCGCTCTTGTCACCTGCCTGATAAGCGAGAATACGGGCGTCCGGGGGCACGATGATTTTCTTCTCCCCGTCCTTGTATTTAACGATCACCACGCGCCCGTCGACACTGGCGACCGTCTGATCAACGGTGCCGTTCGTCATCGTGCTGTTCGGCCGCGCATCCCACGGGCGGTGGCCCTCGCTCAGCCCCCGCTGCGACTCCGCCAAAACCGTCACCTGAACCGCCCGCAGGCTCCCGTCCGGCTGCGGAGTGGCGCCCACGCCGATATACGCACCCGGCTTGATATCAGCGACCGTCGCCTCGGTGACACCGAACACCGTGGCATCCGCGGTGAGATTGATTTTCACCTCACCGAGTTTTTCCGATTTGACCGACAGCACGTTGCCGTCGAAGCTCTCGACGGCCCCGACAACGCGTACGGCGGCCGGCTGTTGCGCAAATGCGCCTGAGGCCGCCGCAACAACGATGATCGTTGCAAAGATGCCCTTGAACATCACATCGCCGGCGTCACGCTGCGGCCTATATAAAGCGTCTTCGCCAACACCGAGCCGTCCGGCTGCTTGTCCCAGCCGAAAATGATGATCGGCGTCCCCGCCTTGATCTCTTCTTTCTTGCCCGGCGCCGCTGCGGCAATGATGGTCTGCGGCGTAACAATGACTTTCTTTTCTCCGTCCTTGTATTTCACCGTCAGCACCTCGCCGTCCTTTTCTTTCACCATGCTCGTCACGTAAGCATTGGTCATTGTGCTGTTCGGCCGCGCGTCCCAGGGACCGTGCCGGTCGGGCACCACGCCGCGCTGCGCCGGCAGAAAGATATGGATTGAGAACGCTTCAATGCTGTCATCCGGCTTAGGCATTCCGGCGATACCGATGAAGGTGTCGTTCTTGATGTCGGCGAGCGACGCTTTCTCGAGCGCCGATACGCGCGCATCGTCGGCAAGCTTCACATTGACCGTCGTGCCGTCGCGTGCCTTGAGCACGTAAGTCTCGCCGTCGACTTTCTCGACCTGTCCACGGATACGCCCCTGCTGTTGTGCGTGGGCGGCTGTCGCGAAAAGCAGAACTATTGCCGCCGTGCTGATTGCCCGGCGTGTCATATTCAATTTGCGCATTTTGATTCCTCCCGATCCGGTACCGGCACGCAGCCGATCTCAATCAGGCGGTTAACCCCGCCTTGCCGCGCTTATTCCACGTTTCGGAGATACTCACTTCTTATTGAGCAGATCGGCTTCGACCACGGCGCGCAGCTCGGGCGTCACCTCAGGGCGTACGCCGAACCAAACCTGAAATCCCCGGACGGCCTGATGCAGCAACATGCCGAGGCCATCCGCCGTTCGCAGGCCCCGCGCGCGCGCCGACGCCAGCAGTCTCGTCTCCAGCGGCGCATAAACAAGATCGGCCACGACAAGCGAGGCCGGGCAGCGCAAATTGATCTCCAGCGGCGGCTGCCCGACCATCCCCAATGTGGTCG
>JBEVFG010000049.1:0-9053 GCA_040512415.1 Pseudolabrys sp.
GGCTTCGGCCTTTGCGTCTTACGCCTTCGTCCCGTCCGGATTATCGGCGCACTTGCTGGCAATTTTTGAGCGCGAGGGTATCGGCGCGGCCACGGCGGTGTGGATCGGCGCGTTGTTCGGCCCCGCCCAAGTCGGCGCTCGCCTGATCGAGTTTGCCTTTGGCCGCAATTTGCATCCGCTGTGGATCGCGCGCTTTGCGCTCACCACTTTTCTCTGCGCCTTCCTGATGCTGGTGTTGCTGGGCGTCTCGACGGCCACGGCGGCGGCATTTGCATTGATGTTTGGCGGCGCCAACGGCCTGATCACGATAACCCGCGGTGCCGTGCCGTTGGCGCTGTTCGGCGCGTCCGGTTATGGGCGGCTGATGGGACGGCTGGCCGGCCCGTTTCTGCTCGTGCAGGCGGCGGCGCCTTTCATCATGGCATTCATGATCGAGTACACGTCGGATCTGGGAGCGCTTACTCTTGCGGCGGGTTTCGCGACGGTGGCGCTGATCTGCTTTATTCTGATCCGCCGACCGGCTTAGGCAAACATCAAATCGATGTCCTGCTGGCTGGCGTGGCCGTCAGCTCCGTGGCAAGCGAGACGGAAACCGCTCGTTTACCATAGGGAATCGTGGTTGACGGCAATTTACCAATCGGTGGGCGTTTGCCGTTTTACTGCCCTGACACAGTGAAGTGCAGGGTGGATCGATGTCGCGTTGGGGTTTTGTCGGGTTTGCAGCGGTCCTGCTATCGAATCTGGCGTCGGCGGAGCCGATGTCGCTCGCGCCCCTCGATCCTGACGACGGTCAGACACCGCCGACGGTCGTCACCGCGCAGCTGCAGCAGCAAGCGCCGCCCGATCGCGGGTTTTTCGAACAGCTATTCGGCAACGGTGCACCGCCATCGCGCCGCGGCTCACAGCAGTGGTACGGGCCGCCGCCCGAGCAGAACGACTACAGAGGTTATGGCAACGCGGCCGTCGATCCACGCATGGATCAGGACCGGTACGATGGCCGCATGGATCCGCGCTTCCTCCGGCAGGAAGTGGCGTACGACGGCAGGGAAGCGCCCGGCACGGTCGTTATCGATACGCGGAGCCATTTTCTTTATCTCGTCGAGGGTGAGGGCAGGGCGATCCGCTACGGCATCGGCGTCGGCCGCCCCGGCTTCACCTGGTCAGGCACGCACGCGATTTCGGCAAAAAAGGAATGGCCTGACTGGACGCCGCCCGATGAAATGCTCAGGCGCCAGCCGTACCTGCCGCATTTCGTGCCGGGCGGTCCGAACAACCCCTTGGGCGCGCGCGCACTTTATCTCGGCTCGACGCTCTATCGTATCCACGGATCGAACGAGCCCTGGACCATCGGTACGAACGTGTCGTCCGGCTGCATCCGCATGCGCAATGCAGACGTCGTCGACCTCTACGAGCGCGTGAAGGTCGGCACCAAGGTCGTGGTGCTGTAGCAGTCTTAGGTGCTGTCGCCGCCGCCAAAGTCGCCGCCGAAATCGCCTCCAACGTCGCCGCCGACGTCGCCGTTCACGAGATCGGCATCATCGTTGTTGTCAAAAAGCGCGGCAGGCTGCGCGCCGCCGCGTCCGTCGCCGCCGATATCGTTGATCCCTGCATCGCGCGCAAGATCGCTGCCCGAGGCGTTGCTGTCCCTGTTGTCCCATGGCGAGCCGCCTTGCTGCGGCACGGCCGCGAATGCGCTTCCGCCGTGATGACCGAACATTGAGCTTATCGAGTTGAGCAGCAAAGCGCCGCCGATCACTCCCGCCGCGGACGCGGCCGCAGTGCCTAGAAAGGATCCACCACCAAAGCCGCCACCTTGCGCCGGCGCCGCATTGGCGTTTGGAAACGCGCCGCCGCTATTCCACCGCGGATCGGGTACGCCGGGGCGCACGCTGGGCACGGACGTCGAGCGCCCGGTCAGCGCCTGCCGCATGTTGTCGAGAAAGCCGCCGCCCGTTGTCTGCTCGGCATCTTCTCCGGTGAGCTCGCGGATCCGGGCATCGGCGCGCTTGAGCGCCTCATCCTGCACCAGCACGGTTTGCACCAGCGGGTAGATGGCGTTCGGCGCACGGCGAAGGCCTTCTGCGATCACGCGTTCGGCTTCGCCATCGCGCGGAGCCTTTTCGAGCTGCGCGAGTCGGTCAAAAAGGCCCTCAACCAGCTGGCGTTCCTGTGGGGTCATTGTGCCCTCCCTCGACCATGCGCCGCGTTAGGTAGGCGCTGGCGCCGGTTTCGCTAGTGGGGGCGCGCAAGCGCGACATTATGCTCGGCAAGGACCTGTAAAAAAGCATCGGAACCAAAGTAGGCAAATTCCTGTTCGCGCAGGGTTGTCAGCGAATCCAGGGATTTTAGCTCGGTATCGACGACACCCGGGTGACACATGATCAGGCCGCCGTCCGGCAGGCCGGACAGAAAGCGCGGGAACAGCCTGGCGTAATTCGCCTGCGACTTGAAGGCGTAGGAGCCGGCAAAGGCCGGATTGACCGCAATCCCGAGCTTTTTGGCCCTGCGCCGGAAGCCAAGGCTCAGGATGTCGAGCACCAGCGCCTTGTGGTCCCGCAGCCGGCGTCCGCGGCGCGAACGTCCGCATTGCCTGACCCATGCCGTAGGCGCGCGCTCGGCAACGACCTTCAGAAAGGCGTCGCGCACCTGCGGAAACAGCTGGATGTGCTGATGGCCGTCGAGAAAATCGGGCGTCCGTCCGAACACATCGATGAATTTTTTTAGTTGCGCCGCGATTTCATTGGCGAGGGGCTCCGGTTGTAACCGCCGAGCAGTTGCTATCCGCAGCATAGCGTTGAGCGGCGGGAAACGGCCCCGGCGCAGCGGCGCAAAATTTTCGCTCAACGGCTGCAGCGGCCCGGTCAGCGTGACATGCAATCCAAGCGCGGCGCGCTTCTCGCGCGAATTGAGCTTGGCGAGCGCCGCAGCTTCTTCGCTGTTGAAATTCGGGGCCGCCACCATGATCGAAGTTGCATTGATACGTCCCCGGGCGATCAGTTCGCGGATCGCGCCGCTGACGCCAGGAGCGGCGCCATAGTCGTCTGCGCACAGCCAGATGCGCCGTGGGTTCGAGGTCATGCCGCAGCTGTTATTCGGCGGCGCGCGATGCGATCGGTCGCGCCTTGGCCGATTCACTCGCCCGCTTCACGCTGTGGTCGGCGACGAAGTAGACCGGGCGGCCCTTGATCTCGGACAAAAGCTTGCCGATGTACTCGCCCAGCACGCCAATCAGCATCAGCTGCACGCCACCGATGACCATCACGCTGACCACCAGCGAGGGATAGCCGGGCACGTCCTTGCCGTAGAGCAAGGTCTCCAGCACGATCCAGCTGCCGAAAAACAGCGCGGTGACCGCGAGCAACACGCCCAGCAGGCTCGCAACGCGCAGCGGCGCCACCGAAAACGACGTCAGGCCCTCGATCGACAGGCCGATCAGCGTCCATACATTCCACGTCGTCGAGCCGTGCTCGCGCACTGCAGGCTGGTAGTCCACACGGACCTGGCGGAAGCCGATCCAGCTCGACAAGCCTTTGAAGAAACGGTTGCGCTCGGGCATTTGCCGAAGCGCTTGCGCGGCGCGCGGCGACAGCAGACGGAAGTCGCCGGCGTCCTCCGGAATTTTGTGGCGCGCCCCCCAATTGAGCAGCGTGTAGAACGTCCGCACGCCTTTTCGCCGCGCCCAGGACTCGTTTTCGCGGTGCGCCTTCGCCGTGTAGACGACATCATATCCGTCGTCGAGCCAGCGCGAGACAAGGGTCTCGATCATGCTCGGCGGATGCTGGCCATCCCCATCCATGAACAGGATGGCGCCCCCTCGCGCGTGGTCGAGCCCGGCGAGCAGCGCCGCCTCCTTGCCGAAATTTCGCGACAAGGTGACGATTTGAATATCGACCGGCATGGCCGGCAACGACCTGGCGACATCGCTGGTGCGGTCGGAACTGCCGTCGTCGACATAAATAAACTCCAGGCTTAGTCCGCGCTTTGTCTGCAGATAACGCGCGACTTCGGCGATGCGCTCATGCAGACCCGCAAGGCCGTGTGCCTCGTTGAACAACGGCACGACGATCGACAGCAGCGTCGCGGACGAGGAGGCCCGCGCTCGTGTACCGGTTTTGGTCGGTCTCACCGCCATGTGTTGGTCAACCTGCCGCTCTCGTTTTGCCCGCGATCTATACCGCACCTTGGCGGGTGCTGTCGCGCCCGCCCTACCGGGCCATGTTTTGTCGTGCTAAGCGGAGCGTTGCGATGATTCCGGCGCCCCTCCAAAATCTCTTTGATCGTCTCGCGGTGGCCTGGCACGAGCGCGCTGTCGCGCTCAAGGCCGCGAGTTTCGCGGTCGTGGGCGTCGTGAATTCGGTCATCGATTTTGGCGTGTTTTCCTTTTGCTATTACTCTCTGGGCCTGTCGATCGTCGTCGCCAATACGATCGCCTGGGTCGTCGCCGTGAGCGGCTCCTACGTGATGAACTCGACCATCACCTTTGCAGCCGAGTCCGGCCGCCGGCTGCATCTCAAGGGCTATCTCGGGTTCGCGCTGTCGCAGATCATGGGTTTCTTCGCCAACACCGGAACCGTGTGGTGCCTGGTCGAGCTCCTTCTCGTTCCGGCCTGGGCCGCGAAGGTGGCCGCGATCGCGGTCAGCTTCGTCGTCAATTTTTCGCTCTCGCATTTTCTGGTATTTCGCGCGCAGCCACGCCAGAATGCCGACTGACAACCGGCAGACGTTTCCATGAAGTATGACGACAATCTGACGGCGAAGATCCCCAGTTTTGTCACCCACCTCGAATGTGCATTCACAGGCGAGCGCCACGAAGCAGATCAGGTCCACAACCTGTCACGCGCCGGCAAACCGTTGCTCGTCCGCTACGATCTTGAAGGAGTGCGCAAGGCGCTGAGCAAAGACAAGCTCAAGGCGCGCATGCCCGATCTGTGGCGCTATCGCGAGCTCCTGCCGGTCCGTAGGCCTGAAGATATTGTCAGCCTGGGCGAATTCGTGACCCCGATCGTGCGTATGCCGCGCCTCGCCGCGAAACTGGGCGGCGGCGAAATCCTGATCAAAGACGAAGGCCGCCTGCCGACCGGCTCGTTCAAAGCGCGCGGCTTGGTCATGGCGGTGTCGATGGCGAAAGCGCTCGGCATCAAGCACATGGCGATGCCGACCAATGGCAATGCGGGTGCGGCCCTCGCCGCCTATGCGACGCGTGCCGGGATTAAGACGACGATCTTGTGTCCGGAAGACACGCCGGAAGTGAACGTGAGTGAAATCGCGCTGCAGGGCGCGACCGTCTATCGCGTCAACGGCCTGATCGATGACTGCGGCAAGATCGTCGGCGAGGGAAAGGCCAAGGTTGGCTGGTTCGATACCTCGACCTTGAAGGAGCCCTACCGGATCGAAGGTAAGAAGACGATGGGCCTCGAGCTTGCCGAGCAACTCGGCTGGCAGGTTCCCGATGTCATCTTTTATCCGACCGGCGGCGGTACCGGCCTGATCGGCATGTGGAAGGCATTCGCGGAGCTCGAAGCCATCGGCTTCATCGGCAAAAAGCGTCCGCGCATGATCGCGGTGCAGGCATCCGGCTGCGCGCCGATGGTGAAGGCCTTCGAGGCCGGCGAGGAGCACGCGCCACGCTGGGAAAACGCGCATACGATCGCCTCCGGCATCCGCGTGCCGCAGGCCATCGGCGATTTTCTCATCCTGCGGGCGGTGCGCGAGAGCGGCGGCTTCGCCATCGCGGTGCCGGACGAAGCGATCAGCGCGGCACTCGACGAAATGGCGCGCGAGGAGGGACTGCTGCTGTGCCCGGAGGGCGCGGCAACTTACGCGGCGTACAAGCAGAGCCTTGCCGACGGCCGCGTGAAACGCACGGATCAGGTGGTGCTGTTCAACTGCGCGAGCGGGTTGAAATATCCGCTGCCGCCGGTGCACCGCACCCTCGACCGGCACAAGCCGATCGACTTCGCAAAGCTTTAGAGACCGGCTTCGAACTTGCTGAACAGCGGATTGTCGCGCGAAAACACGTAGTCGAGCTCGGCGACCGCAACCGCTTCCGCACCGTTCTCGCGCAGGAAATTCGTAAGCGCGTAGACCTGATCGGGCGGGCAGTGCAGCGTGAGCAGGCCCGTGACAGTCGGCCCGCCGAACGGCGTTTCAATGCCGAACTTCCGCCTGGCGTTCTCGATAAGAATATCCGTGCTTGCGGCAAAGCGAGCCCGGACCTCGCGGTAGGCGCGCGCGCGTGCCTGCGCGGCGAGCCGGTCGAGGATGACGCGGGTAAGATCGCGCTCGGCCTTTCCCCAGGTTGCGCCACGCGCCGCCACCAGGTTCGCCTGCGAGCGCAGAATTGTGCCGTCCTCGACGACCTTCAGGCCGTTGGCGGCAAGCGTCGTTCCGGTCGTGGTGATGTCGACGATCATCTCGGCGGTGCCGGCCGCGGGCGCGCCTTCGGTCGCGCCCGCGCTCTCGACGATCCGGTAGTCGATGATGCCGTGCGCGGAGAAGAAGTCGCGCGTCAGATTGATGTATTTGGTCGCAACCCGCATCTTGCGGCCGTGGTGTTGGCGGAACGCCGTTGCGACGTCGTCGATATCGGCCATGTCGCGGACATCGATCCAGGCCTGCGGCACAGCCACCACGACGTTTGCATAGCCAAATCCCAGGCCGTCGATGAGGACCACCTTTTTGTCGGCGTCGGGGATCATCTCGCGCACGAGATCCTCGCCGGTCACGCCGAGGTGCACGGCGCCGGCCGCAAGCTGGCTGGTGATTTCCGATGCAGAAAGGTAGGCGACTTCAACGTCGTCGAGACCGGCGATCGTGCCGCGATAGTCACGCGCGCCGCGCGGCTTGACCAAAGTCAGCCCGGCGCGCGCAAAGAACGCCTCGGCAATCTCTTGCAGCCGCCCTTTTGCCGGGACGGCGAGAACGAGAGGCCCGCTCATCGCGCGCCCCCATAGACCCCGAGCCGCTCGATCCAGGCCGAGAAGCCGACCGCCGGAATGGCGTCAGCGGCGCCGAGCCGCGCCAGCAGCCCGTCATAGCGGCCGCCGGCGACAAGCGGGTCGCCAGTGCGTTTCGGATCGGTCAGCTCGAAAACCAGCCCCGTGTAGTAGTCGAAGCCGCGGCCGAAGGCCGTCGAGAACTGCAGCCGTTTGACGTCGACGCCGCGTGCCTCGAGGAAGCCGGTGCGGCTTTCAAACTGGTCAAGCGCCGGCGCGAGCGTGGGTGTCATCTTGGCGTCGTTTGCCAGCGCCCGCAAAGCGGCCGCCGCCTCGTCAGGGTTGCCCGCAATCGCCAGGAAGCGCTCGATTAATGCGCGGACATCGCGCGGCAGCTTGGCGCTCGCGCCGAGCGCTGACTGTTCGAGGAAGCGGTCGGCGATCTCGCCGATGGAGCGGCCGCCGACTGCGTTGATGCCGGCAATCGACAGAAGATCGGTCACCAGCGCATGCGCGCCTTTCGGATCGGAGCCGGCGAGCGCCGCGAGCACGCCCTGATATTCGGGACGCGCATTGTTGCCGCCGAGCACGAGACGGTCGAGGTCCTGCGCCAGGTTCGTCTTGCGATTGAAATCCTTGATCAGCCGCCGCTTCCACGCCGGCGGCAGGTCGAGGCCGGCGATCAGGCCGGAGAAAAGCGCAACGTCCCCGATCACGATGTCGGGTGAGGCAAGTCCATAGCGCGCCGTCGCCTCGAGTCCGAGCGACAGCATTTCGGCGTCGGCCGCGGCCTTGTCGGAGCGGCCGAACGATTCAATGCCGGCCTGCAGGAATTCGGCCGGAGCATCGCTGCGGTGGCGGAAGACCGGGCCAAGATAGCAAAAGCCGGCAGGCTTTCCGGCCGAGGGCGAGGCGAGATAGTCGCGCGACACCGGGATGGTGAGATCGGGGCGCAGGCACAGCTCGCGGCCGTCCGGCGCCGTGGTGAGATACATTCGCCGCCGGATGTCCTCTCCGGACAAATCGAGAAATGGCTCCGCCGGCTGCAGCATGTCGGGCGCAACGCGCACGTATCCCGCGCGCTCGTAGGAGGCGACCAGCGCCTCCGCCCGCGCGTCCGGTGAATGCGTTTGCGTGGTAACGCTCGCCTTCATTCGTGTTCCAAAACCAGCTGCAAATCCGGGGTTTAGGGCCGGGCTGTAGCACAGCGCCCTTAAGGATTCGACGATGTTTGCCCGCTGGCCTTAAC
Source organism: Pseudolabrys sp. (assembly GCA_040512415.1). Taxonomy (GTDB): domain Bacteria; phylum Pseudomonadota; class Alphaproteobacteria; order Rhizobiales; family Xanthobacteraceae; genus Pseudolabrys. The sequence continues at coordinate 8,185 of JBEVFG010000049.1, forward strand.
GGTCGGGCAGGTCAAATGTTTGTCGTCGTTAATAAATTTTGCCGCCGTCCGCCGGACCAAAACGTCCGTTTGCCTGCCGCCAAACGACCTATCGCAGAACGGGTAAGGGAATTTCAATACAACCGGGGTTCACTGGCTGTTAATGGAGGCAAAAACAAAAAACAGTCCGGTTCCCCGCGCGGTCGTCGAGGCGTTTTACCGTGCCTTGGCCGACCGGGACGTGGGCACGCTCGCGACCTACCTCGACGATGACGTGGTGTGGACCATCAGCGGGCCCGTCGACATCCTTCCGTTCTGCGGCCAGCGCGCCGGCAAAGACGGCGTGATGAAGCTGCTGACGCAGGACAGTCCGGCGTTTCTGTCGGACCGGTGTTTCGTGCCGGACACAATACTCGTTGATGGCAATTATGCCGCCCGTGCTTGCAAGGCTCACGGCAACCAAGCGCGAGGACGGTCACGCCATCAGCTATCGCATCGCGCACTTCATCAAGTTCCATGAAGAGAAGGTCGTCGAGTACATGTCGGTCATTGACAGCTTCGACGCGGTCGAGCAGATGCTCCGGTTACAATCTCGATGCCCATGACGGGTATCGGGTTGAAGGTGACATCGTCACCGTCTGAATAGCCGGAATTGTTCAGCCCAGTTTGTGCTTTGCGAGCAGGCCGCGCACGGCCTCGACCAGTGCGGCTTCCTTGACGGCGAATTGCGCCTCGGCCTGCTCCTTCAGGTATTCATCGCGGTCCTTGGTCGCAGCAAGCGTGGCGCCCAGGATCAGGTCCTTGATCTGCACTTCGCCGCGCGCTTTCTCGTCGCCGCCCTGAATGACGGCGCAAGGCGAGCCGCGCTTGTCGGCGTATTTGAGTTGTGC
>JBEVFG010000050.1:0-14552 GCA_040512415.1 Pseudolabrys sp.
TGACCGATTTCTTCGGAATCAGATGTTCGGAAACATCTGCTGGCACGCCGAAAACGAGATTGAGCACGCCCGCCGGAAGGCCGGCGTCGGCGAAGCATTTCACCAGTTCGACGCAACCACCCGGCGTCTCTTCCGACGCCTTGATGATGATCGAGCACCCCGCGGCAAGCGCACCGGCAATCTTGCGCACGGGCGTCAGCGTCGGAAAATTCCATGGCGTGAACGCCGCGACGACGCCGACCGGCTCCTGCAGCACGATCTGACGCACGCCCTTCTGACGGCCGGGAACCACGCGGCCATAGGTTCTGCGGCCTTCCTCGGCGTACCAGTCAATGATATCGGCGCTGGTAAGAACCTCGGCGCGCGACTCGACATAGACCTTGCCCTGCTCCTGGGTCATCACTTTCGAAACATGGTCATAACGTTCGCGCAGCAGATCGGCGGCTTTGCGCATGATCTTGGAACGGTCATAAGCGGGCGTCGCTTTCCAGGCCGCAAAGCCCTTTTCGGCAGCGGCGAGTGCAGCATCGAGGTCGCCTTTGCTCGCGTGCGGAAGATGCGCCAGCGTCTTGCCGGTCGCTGGATTGATCACGTCCTCGCCCTTGCGGCCGTCGCCGTTGAGCCACTTGCCGTCGATATAAAGACCAAGATCGGAATACATGAGACCCTCGTTGTCACCCGGAACAGGATTGCTGTTGGATTAGCACTTTCGGAGGCGTGCCGTCACCTCAATCACGACCCCAAATAGGCGCCGCCGCTGACGTGGATCGTCTGGCCGGTGATGTAACGTCCATTGGGGCCGCAGAGAAACCGCACCATGGCCGCGACATCCTGCGGCTTGCCACGTTCGCCGGTAATTGTGCCATGCGTCAGATGATGGGCGGGCGTCTGCGCTGAGGCGGGCCGTGACGTGTCGATCGCACCTGGCACAACGCAATTCGCGGTGATCTTGTCGGCCGCGAGATCGTGCGCAAGACCGCGCGACAAGCCGACCAGCGCGGACTTCGCCGTCATGACATGGGCGCGGTCTTTCGAGCCGATATGTGCGCTCAAACCGCCGATATTGACGATGCTGCCGCCGTTTTTCCGCAGCGCCGGCAGGCAGGCATGCACGCAGCGGAAGGTGCCGTCGAGGATGACGTTCATCACCTCGCGCCATTCCGCGAAACTCATGTCGGAAATATGTTTCTCGCGCCGCAATGCCGCGTTGTTGACGAGGATATCGATGTGTCCGAATTTCTTCAGCGCTGCGTCGGCGAGCGCAGCCGCGGTCTTGTCGTCGCCGACGTCGCCAAGAACAGCGATCGCCTTGCCGCCGGCCTTCTCGATCTCGCCGACGACGCCATCAGCCTCAGCCTTGTTCGACCGGACATTCACGACGATGGCAGCGCCCGCTTCCGCCAACGTCAACGCGATCGCACGGCCGATATTGCGCCCGGCGCCGGTAACAATGGCAACTTTTCCGGCGAGTTCTTTGCCCTCAGCCATGAAACCTCATTACCCTCTTAAGAACGCCAAGTCGACCTTGCCTTCATAGAGCTTCGCCAGCTGTTTGAGCGCACCGGAAGCGCGCTTGTCGTCCCAGCCGCCGTGCCGGACATTGAGCGTGAATTTCTCTTCGATGTCTGCGCGCGTGAGCGGCTCCTTCGCACCGCCGCGGAAATGCGGCTGACGCTCCTCGACCACGCTGCCGTCCTTGAGCACGGCACGGATATGGCCCGTGAAATTGTTTGGATAAGGATTATTCGGATCGATCACGTAACGAACTTTCGACGCAACTGCCAGTATGTCCTTGTCGCGCACGGCCTGCTCGGTGAAGGCCTCGAGGCCAACGCCGCCGCGCACAAAGCCGGTCGCCAATATGAAAGGCGTCGCGAATTTCGCGGCATAGCCATTTGGCGGTCGCTGCTTGTCGGCAAGCGGCTCCCATAGGCGATGAACGGTGCCTTCCGCCACTTCGCAGACCATTTCCTTAACGTCACCGGCCTTGACGCCGCGCACGGCTAGCCGCTTTGCACAGTCGATATAGGGATGCGCCATGGTCCCGCAGGGATAAGGCTTGAACGCGAGCGTTTCCGTCACCCATTTCGTACCGAAGCCACCTGTGACCGCCTTGTAATCGCCCTGCGTCGTGTGTGCGAAACCGTGGAACAGCCCATGCACGCCTTCGAACACCGTGCGTGGTCCAAGGAAGCCGCCACGCGCAAGCAGCGCCGCGCGGATGCCTGATTGCGCGGCCCAGCCCGGATGCAGCCGCTTGGTCCACGCGCCCTCGGCAAGATATTCGATAATTCCACCGGCAAAGCTTGCAGCGATCCCGAGGGCATCGACGATCTGCTTTGCATTCAGCCCGAGTGCCGCGCCGACGCCGGCCGCAGCTCCCATCACGCCAAAAATCGCGGTTGGATGGAAACCGGCCTTGTGCACCGCCTTCGGCACAACCGTGCTCAAGCGGCACATAACCTCAGTCCCCACCGCAATACCGAGCAAAGCGGCCGGCCCGTCGGGCCGATGCCGTTCACAGGTTGCAAGCACCGCCGGTACGATCACGGCACCCGCGTGGACAGGCCCGCCTTCGAACGTGTCGTCGAAATCCTCGCCATGCGCCGCCGTGCCGTTAATGAAGGCCGCGCTCGCCGCGCTGAAGGTGCGTGCGTAGCCGATCGCTGTACACGGACCCTCGTCATCGCAGCCGGCGAGCGCGCTCTTAATATAGTCTTCATTGCGCGCGGCGACGCAGAGACCGACGACATCGATCAGCAGTTCCACGCACTTTTCCCGCAGCGCGGGCGGCAATTTGTCGGCGCGCAGCGCGACAATCGATGCGGCCAGGTGCTCGGCAACCGAGGTGGCGGGAAGCTTTTCTGCCATGGACGTCAGGTGCGGAAACGCACGTTGCCGAAGCCGGGAATGCGATTAACGGTGATCACCACAGCGAAGGTGATCAGCAGCATGCCAAGGCCGATCACCGATATAGCGCCGAGATCGCCGCTCTCATTAAGATCGAAAATGAGTACCGACAGGACCTTCGTTTCCGACGTGAACAGGATGATCGCCGCCGACAATTCGCGCATAACGCCGACGAAGATGAAGCACCAGGTCGCGATCACACCTGTGCGCAGAAGCGGCGCGGTGATCTGCCACAGCGAGCGTAGCCTCGTTGCGCCGAGAATACGGCTTGCATCTTCAAGCTCGGGATGGATGGTGCGAAATGCTGCCTGCAGCTGCTGATAGGCGGAGGGAAGCGCGATCGTCACGAACGCAATCAGCAGGATCCACAGCGTGCCATACAGGACGAATGGCGGCCGCGTGTAGCTGAGGAACAGCCCCACGCCGAGCACAATCCCGGGAATTGCGATCGGTGCAGTCGCAAGAAAGCCGAGAACGCGCCAGCCGGTCACCGCTTGCCGCGCGGTGACGTAAGCAATGATCAACGCGAATGCCGTGCCGATCGTCGCGGTAGCAGTGCCGAGGATCACTGTATTCTTAAGCGCGAGCGATGCCGCCGACAGCTCGAAAAGCACGAAATGAATGTTGTGTAGCGTGAAATTGTGAATGGTCAGAAATGTCGTCGCAATTGGCGAGAACGCCGCGTTGAATAGCGCCGCATAGGGCAGAAACACGGGATTGAGCAATACGAAGAGGCACAAAACGAGAGCGGGCCAGCGCCAACGGTGCAGCGGAATGAGTCTCGGCGCCCCATATTTCCCGCCGACAATCGAGTAGCCGCGCCGCCCGAGGATCATATGTTCGGCACGCAGCAGAATGACGGTCAGCACCAGCAGCGGCAGCGCGGCAGCGGCGGCAAGCTCGGGTTTTGGCGGAAACTGGAACAGGCTCCAGATCTTTGTCGTCATGGTGTGGAAGCCGGCTGGCAAAGCCAAAATCGCCGGCGAGCCGAACAGCGTCATCGCCTGCAGGAAGGCGACGAGCGCGCCCGCCAACAAGGCCGGCAAGACCAGCGGAATGGTGACCCGCCGCGCCGTGTACCAGCGTCCGCCGCCGAGAATTGACGACGCGTCCTCAAGCTCTCCCGGCGTCCGGTCGAGCGAATTCGCGACCAGCACGAACACGTAAGGGAACGTGTAGCAGGAGATCACGAAAATGACCCCCGGCAGCGAATAGATATTGAACAGATACTGGTCTGTCCCCATTCCGAACCAGTGGCGCGCGAGCTTGTTCAGCAGGCCGCTGTTGGGCGCAGCCAACAGTTCCCAGGCAATCGCGCCCAGAAACGGCGGCGTCACAAACGATGCGGTCACCAGCGCCCGGATCACTCCGGAAAACGGCAGATCGGTGCGCGCAACCAACCAACCCATCGGCGCCGCCACCGCGCAGCAGATGAAGGCCGATGACGTTGCGAGGATGAAGGTCGTCACCAACGGTTCACGGAACGACGATTCCGTGAACAACCGGTAGAAGTTTGCGAGGGTGAAGCCGCCCTTGCCGTCTGTCACGCTGTACATCAGCAGCCACGACAACGGCAGCACAATGAGCACGCACAGAACGCCAGCAAAAATATAGAGCACCGGCCGCGAGACATCGATCCCGAGGCTTCGGCGTTCAGGGCGTGCGGCCAGTGCAATGGTCACTGGCCGCACCTCGGACGATTAAACGTCACCACACGCCTCATGACAGACTGCCCAAAGTGATCCTCGTCAGCCCGCCTAGACCTTAAATATCCTGACGTAGTGCTGCTTGATCTCGTCGCTCATTTTCTCGACGGCGGCAGGATCGTCTTTCATCACCTTGATCTGTTTGAACGGGATTCGTCCTGCGTGCTCCTTTGTGTTCGGATGCATGGAGCGAAGCCCGCCGACATCGATAATCAGCTGCTGACATTCCGGCGTGAAGCTGTAGTTGCAGAACAGCTTCGCGGCATTCGGGTTAGGCGCCGCCTTGAACATGCCGGTCGGTCCGACGATCAACGGCGAGCCTTCGGTCGCGTAGACGGGCTCCACCGGTCCGTCTTTCTCCTTGATCTGGAAGATATTGTATTCGTTGCCGTCAGCCATCACCGCACGCTCGCCGAGTGCAAGGCGCTTCGGCGGATCGGCCGACGACTGGACCTGCATGATGTTCTGCTGCGCCAGCTTCTCGAAAAAGCTCCAGCCAAGATCGCGCTGCATCTGATAGGTCGCGGTCATGATAGTGCCGCTGTACCCCGGATGCGCCTTGACCATCTTCCCCTTCCACTTGGGGTCGAGTAGGTCGGCAAAGCTCTTGGGTGCATCTTCCTTCTTCACGAGATTGGTGTTGTAGGCGATGATGCACACCCAAACGCGGAAGCTTGCGAACATGCCGTCCGGATCCTTGTGCTCCACCGGATAGAACTTGGCGACATCCTCCGGCAGGTAGGCTTCCAGCATCCCCTTGTTTTTCCAGACGATGAAGTGTGCGGCGTCCGAGGAGTTGGCGACGTCGACCGCGTGAATGTTGCTGCCGTATTCCTGGCCGATGCGCTGGAACACGCGTTCGGCGCCGGTCCGCTCCACACGCACGGCGACGCCCGGATATTTTGCTTCGAAGGATTTGGCGATTTTCTCGGCGAGCGGCAGATCCACCGAGGTGTACCAAACCACCTTGCCTTCTTTCTTTGCCGCCTCGATGAGTTGCGGTGTAATCGGGCTTGCTGGCGGCGCCGCTGACATGACCTTCGTCGAGAAGGCGGCGCCCGCTATGAGCGCGCTCGAGCCGATCAACACGTCGCGGCGTGAAATTCTTGACCCCATCATTGACTTTCCTCCATGCGCGGTCCTTGTCGTCTCGCCCCTCGATCTAGTCATTTTGCCAGTGCACGGCAGCGGTCCGGCGGCAAATGCAGCCAAACGGCGGCGCCTTGCGGGATATTCTCGCCGGCGGCGGTAAGCACGCGCAACTGCGTGCCGTCCTTGGCCTCAACCATATAGTCCCGGCTGCCGCCGAGAAAGACCTGCCGCACCACTGTCGCCGGAACGACATTTTCGCCCTGCCGCTGCGTCGCGGAGATCGCGATGTCATGAGGGCGGATCGACACCGGCGTCGGTGCACCGGTCTTGATTGCCTCGCCACTGCATCGCAGCCGCGTCCCCGCAAAGTCGATCCGCGCAGCATCGAGACCCTTGCCTTTGACAACGTTACTCGAGCCGATGAACCGCGCGACGAACTCCGAGCGCGGCCGATCATATATTTCCTCCGGCGAGCCCGCCTGCTCGACCTTGCCAGCATTCATCACCGCAATCAGGTCGGCCGTCGTCATGGCCTCGGACTGGTCGTGCGTGACGTAAACCGTGGTGTAACGGTAAGCATCGTGCAAACGGCGCACCTCGAACCGCATCTCTTCGCGCAGATTCGCATCGAGATTGGAGAGCGGTTCGTCGAGCAGCAGCGTCTCGGGCTCGACGATCAGTGCACGCGCCAGGGCAACACGCTGCTGTTGCCCACCCGACAATTCGCCGGGGTAGCGCTGCGCCAGTGGCGCCAGCTTCGTCGTCCCAAGAATAGCGTCGAGCTTCTTGCCGATCGTATCGCGGTCCATCTTCCTCAGCTTCAGGCCATAGATGATGTTTTCGGCGACCGTCATATGCGGCCACAGCGCGTAACTCTGGAAGATCATCGACATGTTGCGCCGTTCGGGCGGCATGGTGTTTGCCGGCGACGACACCAGTCGGTCGCCGACGCGAATTTCGCCCTCGCTGGGTTCTATGAACCCCGCAATCAGCCGCAACGTTGTCGTCTTGCCGCAGCCCGATGGGCCGAGCAGACACACGAGATGACCGTGCTCTATGGTAAGTGACACATTGTCGACTACGGCAGCATTGCCGTATCGCTTTGTCAGGCCCCGCAACTCGACCGACGCCACGCGCTTCCTCCCCTGTGCCCGCCGCTGGTCGCGGCTGTCATTTGATATTCTTGTACCAACATCGCTCACGAACGTCTCGTCGGCCCCTACTCCTCGATTTATGAGCCGGTAAATGCCGGCTTGCGCTTCTCCATGAAAGCCTTGCGGCCCTCGATATAGTCCTTGCTGGCAAAGCATTGCGCCACCAGGTCATCACAACGCTTGAGGTCGCGCTTGCCCTCATCCTTGAATACCTCGCCGACAATATACTTGACGGAATTGACCGTAAGCGGCGCGTTGCCACTGATCGTCTCCGCGTAGTCCTTCACGTATTTCTCCACCTCCGAATCGGGCAGAACACGGTTGACCAGGCCCATCTGCAGGGCTTCCGCAGCGGTAAACTGGCGTGCAGTGAAAAAGATCTCCTTTGCGAATGAGGGCCCGACGACATCGACCAACTTCTTGATGCCCTTAAAGCCGTAGCCGAGACCGAGTTTCGCCGCAGGCACGCCGAATTTGGAATTGTCCGAACAGATGCGCAGGTCGCAGCACAGTGCGAGGCCGACACCACCACCGATGCAGTAGCCGCGGATCATCGCAATGGTCGGCTTCGGAAATTCGTAGACTGCCGTGTTTGCTTGATCGACCGCGGCATTGTAGCGGTCGATTGCGTCCTTACTGGAGCGCTCGCTCTCGAATTTGGAAATGTCGGCGCCGGAAACGAAAGCCTTGCCGCCGGCACCGGTCAGCACCACGACGCGAATCGCGTTGTCAGCGGCAAAATCGGCAAGGATCCCCGAGGCCGCGTCCCACATTTCCAACGACACCGCGTTGTGTCGTTCCGGATTGTTGAAGATGAGATAGCCGACGCCGCCCTCCTTGCGGGACAGTATTTTGTCGGTCTGGGTCATTCACATGCTCCTTCGTCGTCACTACTCACGGCCAAGCGCTGACGGACAGCTTTACACCGCCTGCGCCTTGTGCAGCTCGGCAATTTCATTCTCGGCGAAGCCGAATTCCTTGAGCACTTCGTCGGTATGCTGGCCTTGCGCCGGCGGCGTCGCCACGATCTTGCTTGGTGTGCGCGAAAGCTTCACTGGCTGACCGACAAAAACCTGCTCGCTACCGTCGGGACGCTTCGCAGCTTGCGCGATACCGACGTGCTTGACCTGGTCGTCCGTGAACATCTCATCGATTGCGTAGATCGGCCCGCATGGCACGCCAATCTTGTTGAGGACATCTATCCATTCGGCGCTGGTCTTGTGCACGGTCCGCTTGTCGATCTCGGCGTTGAGCGTGTCGCGGTTTTTCGAGCGCAGCGCAGCGGTCGTGTAATCGGGATGCTTGATCAGCTCCGGGGCCTGAAGTGCGTTGCACAGCCGTTCCCACATCACCTGGCCGGTCGACGCGATATTGATATGGCCGTCCTTCGTCTTGAATACTCCGGTCGGAATGCTCGTCGGATGATTGTTGCCGGCCTGTTTCGCGACCTCGTGCATCTGCAGCCAGCGCGCGGCCTGGAAATCGAGCATGAATATCTGCGCCTGCAGCAACGACGTGTCGACCCATTGGCCCTCGCCAGAGACTTCGCGCTCGAGCAACGCGACCATAATGCCGAGCGCGCAAAACAGACCGGCTGAAAGATCCGCAATCGGGATGCCGACGCGTACCGGCCCCTGGCCCGGTAGCCCCGTGATCGACATCAATCCGCCCATGCCCTGCGCAATCTGGTCGAAACCTGGGCGGTCGCGATAGGGTCCATCCTGGCCGAAGCCGGAGATGCTGCCGAGCACGATGCGTTTGTTGATTTTTTTCAGCGACTCGTAATCGATACCAAGCCGGTCCTTCACGTCTGGGCGGAAATTCTCAACCACGACGTCCGCTTTTTCGACCATACGCTTGAACGCCGCGAGGCCCTGCGGCGATTTCAGATCAAGCGTGATGCTGCGCTTGTTGCGATGCAGGTTCTGGAAGTCGGCATTCGAGCGTGGTCCGCCCGGCCCTTCGCCTTTTTCCAGATGGGGCGGCGTTTCAATCTTGATGACGTTGGCGCCCCAGTCGGCGAGCTGGCGCACACAGGTCGGCCCCGATCGCACGCGTGTCAGATCGAGGGCGGTAAAGCGGGAAAGGGCCGAAGAGGCCCTGGGAAACGGCATTACGAGAACTCCGGAGTGTCTTCTGGCCCCAGGACTGGGTTTCCGGCCCGACATTCCCCGATCTACGGGGGCTTGTCTATTGCATCGGCGGACCGGCCCGGAACGAAATGGCGGGCTGGCAAGGCCGAAAAAGGCTTTTATTCATCATATGCGGCAGCAATCCCCGCTTATGCCTTGAAAAGACCACGAGCACCTGTCATATGACCGCCAACGGAAGAAAGACCCGATCTCGGGTTTGCGGGCTGCGTGCACGAAACTCATTAAAACGAATTTCGCCCCGCCTCCTCCGTTTTTCCAACAAGCGACAACCCTGGCCACGCGGGATGTCTTAATGAACCCGCGATTCCGCCGGCTGCAACTGCAGCACGGCCGGTTCGCCATATAAGAAAGAGACTCATTGACTTCATTTAACGAGTTCGGCCTCGCTGAGCCGATCCTTCGCGCACTCGCGCAAGAAGAATACGTCACTCCAACCCCGATCCAGATCCAGACCATCCCCCTTGCGTGCCAGAGCCGCGATGTCATCGGCATCGCGCAGACCGGCACCGGCAAGACCGCGGCTTTTGCGCTGCCGATCCTGAATAATCTCTTCAACAAGCGTCAGCGTCCGGCACAGAAATCCTGCCGCGTGCTGGTGCTTTCGCCGACACGCGAATTGTCCGGCCAGATCGCCGACAGTTTCCGCGCCTATGGCCGTCACATCCGCCCGCTCGAGATCGCGCTCGCGATCGGCGGCGTGCCGATCAACCGGCAGGTGCGCGGGCTTGCGCGCGGCGCCGAAGTGCTGGTTGCAACGCCCGGCCGCCTGCTCGATCTGGTTCACCAGCGCGCGCTGCGCCTCGACCAGATCGAGGTGCTGGTGCTCGATGAAGCCGATCGCATGCTCGACATGGGCTTCATCCACGACATAAAGAAGATCGTCTCCATGCTGCCGAAGCAGCGGCAGACGTTGTTCTTCTCGGCGACCATGCCGCAGGAAATCACCAGACTCGCCGACGCGATGCTGCGCGAACCTGCCCGCGTGGCCGTGACGCCGCAAGCCACGACCGTCGACCGAATCGAGCAGCGCGTCATCCTCACCGAAAAGGCATCGAAGGCGTCGCTACTGATCGAGGTGCTCAAAACCGAAAAGACCGACCGCGTTCTGGTGTTCACCCGCACCAAGCATGGCGCCGACAAGGTCGTACGCGGATTACAAAAAGCCGGTCACTCCGCCGAAGCGATCCATGGCAACAAGTCGCAGAACCAGCGCGAGCGCGTTCTCGCGGCGTTTCGCAATGGCCGACTGCGTACGCTGATTGCCACCGACATCGCCGCCCGCGGCATTGACGTCGACGGCGTCAGCCACGTGGTCAACTACGATCTTCCGAACATCCCCGAAAGTTATGTCCATCGCATTGGCCGCACCGCGCGCGCCGGCGCCGAGGGCGTGGCGATCTCGTTCTGCGACCATGAGGAGCGGGCCTACCTGCGCGACATCGAGCGGCTGATCCGCATGACCATCCCGGCAACCGACCGGCGCACAGGCAAGCCGGCGGGCCATGCGGCCCCGCAACCGGCAGAGGCCCGCCATGGCGGCCGACCGCATCACGGCAAGCAACAGCGCGGTCACCGCGGCGGCCACGGCGGCGGTCATGGCCGTCCCGGCAACAACGGCCACCGGCCCCATAACGGCGGCAATAGCCGCCAAGACCGTTCGAGCCAGAACGGTCACCCCGCGCACCGGCAGGACGCTGCGGCAGGGGAGCCAAGCGGCATCGGAAATGTTACATTCCTGAAGCGCCCGAATGAGCCGCGCCGCAGCGCCGGCCACCGGCCACGGTGAGGCAATTGGAGTCGACTGGATGGCGAAAGAAGAGTTGCTGGAGTTTGACGGTACAGTCACCGAGGTTCTTCCGGACGGCAACTTCCGGGTGAAGCTCGACAATGATCACGAGGTTTTGGCCTACACGGCCGGTAAGATGCGCAAATTCCGCATCCGCACGGGTGTCGGCGACCGGGTCATCGTCGAAATGTCGCCCTACGATCTGCAGCGCGGGCGCATCAGTTTCCGTCACAAGGGCGACGCACCGGCCGCCGCCCCGCAGCAGCGCCGTCCGAACTTCCGCGGCAGGCGTTAGGCGGCCATCACACCAGAAAGTTGGGGGCATCACAGGAGTTGCGCGCGCCGATGTCCCTTTCCTTCCTCCACCGCCTCGTGCTGGCAATTGTCCTTGCCGGCACGTTTCATTCCGCAAGCGCCGACGACGCCACCAAGAGCCAGACACAACCGGCCGGCGGCGAACGAGCTGCCGCCGAACGGCAGGAGCCCTCGAAAGGCGTGCTGCGGCTGCTGCCGGCCGATGCCGTCACCGAGCATTCGATTGACACGTCTCGCGGGAAGCTTGCCTACACGGCGACCGCCGGCACGCTAGCGTTCTACGATCAATCCGGTGAGCAAAGCGCTGCGGTGTTCTACACCGCCTATGTTGCAAAGAGCGGCGCCGCAAACCGCCCGCTGACATTCGTATTCAATGGCGGCCCGGGCGCGGCATCCGCCTTCCTCCACCTTGGTCTTGTCGGTCCGCGTATTCTCGATTTCGGGCCGGACCCGCATGACGCCACTCGCGCGGCCCTGCGCGACAATCCCGACACCTGGCTCGCCTTCACCGATCTGGTCCTGATCGACCCGATCGGCACCGGCTGGAGTCGGGCAATCAAGCCCGAAGTCGCCAAGAATTTCTGGAGCGTAAAGGGCGATGCCAGCGCAATGGCCAAAGCAGTTTCGCTCTACGTTGCCAATAACAATCGCGCTGGCTCACCAAAATATCTGTTCGGCGAAAGTTACGGTGGGTTCCGAGCTGCCAAGACCGCGCGCGCTTTACAGAGCGAACAGGGCATTATCATCAACGGAATCGTGATGCTCTCGCCTTTGCTGAATGGCTCTTTGACCTTCGGCAATGATAACAACCCATTGCATGCTGCCTTGCAGCTGCCGTCGCTGGCCGCAGCCGAGCTCGAGCATAGGCACGCATTCACGCCCGATGCGCTCGCCGCCGCCGAAAAATTCGCGATGACCGACTACCTTGTCACACTTGCTGGCCCCCCGCCCAAAGGTGATGCAGCTAAGGCGTTCTACAGCCGCGTTGCACAGGTGACCGGACTTCCACTGGACATCGTCACGCAGGAGCGAGGTTATGTTGCCGGCGCTTACGTAAAAAACCTGCGCGGACGTGAAGGCAAAATCGTAAGCCGGTATGATGCGGCTTTTGCCATTGACGATCCATATCCAGAGGCACGTTCATCGCATTCGCCTGACCCAATTCTCGACGTTGTCACGCGTGCTTACGGCGGTGCAATGGCTTCCTATGCCCGTAGCGAACTTGGGTTCAAAACAGAAATGACGTACGCCCTGCTCGCGCGCGACGTCCATTGGGATTGGGAAGGAGGCGGCCGGTTGCAGGCAAGCGTTGGAGACGATTTGCGGACCTTGCTCGCCTACGGTCCGTCGTTCCGGCTTCTGATCGCGCACGGCTATTCCGACATGATCACCCCGTACGCGATGACGCGCTACGTGCTCGATCGGCTGCCGGACTTCGATCCACCTGGTCGCGTGCAGCTCAAACTCTATCGAGGCGGCCACATGCTCTATCTGGACCCGGATTCCCGCAAGGCTTTCAGCGCCGACTCGGCGGTGTTTTTCCGGGACAAAGAGTAGGTTTATCCCGTCAGCGGGACGAGTTCTTAGAGACGCTATTCCCGTCATCATCGCCGGTGAGCGCCCATAAAAAATCGCCGCCAGGCCTCCATTGCCGAAGTTCGGTGGCTGCCCGTCGCAGTTCGCGCCATCCGGCGGGATAGCGACCCAGGGCTGGGCGCTGCGGGTCCAGATATGTCCGACCGGAAAGAGCCAGCTGGTGTCGTCGAGATTACCCGCTTTCACGATGGTGATCTTGGTATTGGCGCGAGGCTCGTGAAACAGCCGGCTGCCGCACTTCGCGCAAATGACGCAGTCAATCACGCGGCCGCTCTCGTGCTGGCGTTCCCACACCGCGGGCTGGCCTCCCTCGACAGCAACTGCGCTTCGGTCGGCAAGCAAGGAAAGGCTGAAGGCGCTGCCCGACTGCCGCTGGCATTCCGTGCAATGGCACGACGGCAAGCGGCGCCGCAGTGATCGTGTAGGTCACGCTTTTGCACTGACAGCGGCCGGTCAGCGGCAGTTTGAAATCCGGTTTCACGGGAAATGCTCCGCATGCCAGTCGGCTTCGAGATCGGGATTGATCTTGGCGTCGATGACGAAAACACCGGGCGCGCCTTCCTTGACCCAGGCGCGCACGGGATCGAGATCGGCGAGCGTCCGCACAGTCGTAGCCCGTGCACCGTAACCGCGCGCGATGGCCGCGAAATCCGTTTCCGGAAATTGCACAATGTCGATTGAATAGCCTTGCCGACGGAAGTAATGCACTTCGGCGGCATATGAGCTGTCGTTGTAGACGAGAATACACAGCCGCAATCCAAGACGAATCGCCGTTTCGAGATCCGCGATCGACATCAGGAAACCGCCGTCACCCGCGCCGAGCACCGCCAGCTTGCCGGGATTGGCAACGGCGAGACCGATCACGGAGGCGAGCCCGAGTCCGACCGACTGGAATGAATGGCTGAGGCAGGACGCCTTTGGGTTGGGAACGCGAAGGTAGCGCGGAACCCAGCCGCAGAAGTGCCCGGAGTCGGAGGCAACCACGCGGTTCTTCGGTAAAATGTCATCGACGGCCTTGCTCAGCGTGCGCGGGTCGATGAAATGCGTGCTTGACTCGTCGGGATAAGGAAAATGATGGTTGTCGCCTAAACGGATGCGCTCGCGCGTGCGATCGTCGCGGCGGCCGGATTTCGCACCGGATGCACCAAGCTCGGCCAGCAGGGCTTCCGCCGTCGCTTTTGCGTCTCCGAGCACAGCAAAATGCACCGGTCGTTGGTAGCCAAGCTTCGGTGCTTCGATATCGATTTGCGCAACAGTCGCACCAGGCGCGATCAGCTTGCCTTTCTTGGTGGTCCATTGCGTGAAGCTCACGCCAAACCCGAGGATGAAATCGCTTTCGGAAATCAGCTCGTCCGCGGCAGGCGAGGAAAAGCCACCACAGATGCCGAGCGACCATGGATTGTCCACGAACAGTCCGTGGCCGCAGACCGATGTCGCAACCAGCGCACCGAGCCGATCGGCGAGCGCAAGCAGAGTACCTTCGGCATCCGACAACACGGCACCGCGTCCGGCCAGGACGAGTGGTCGTTTCGCGCGCGCCACCGCTTCGGCGAGCCGTCGCATGTCCTGCGGATCCGGCTGCAAGCGGCCCGGCATCGGCGTCAGTTCGAGCGGCGCATTAGTGCCGTTCAGCTTCGCGTCCTGCACGTCAAGTGGCAGGCTGAGAACGACGGTCTGGCGATCGCGCAAGGCCCGAGTCACCGCGCGCAGCAGATCGCCACGCGCGGATTGCGGCGTGTGCGTGCGCTCGGATACGGCGCCGACCGAGCGAACGAGCTCGGCCTGCTCGAAATAGAAATTCGATTTGACGTTGCCGGTTGGCACGTCGCCCGCGAGCACC
>JBEVFG010000051.1:0-12112 GCA_040512415.1 Pseudolabrys sp.
GCGCCGAGCAGGAAGTACCGCCACAGCCAGCGGAAGGCATCAAAGCCCAGGTCCCACAATGTACGGATCATGCGCTGGATGCTGTGCACGATGTCGAAAGGATCGAGTCCGAACGCAGACAGAATGACGCCCACCAAGATCGATACCAGAGCAAGCCGGGCCAGCACGCCAAGTGGCGAGCCGCCTAAAACCTTGGACATCGTTCCGTCGCTCATGCGCCAGTCCTTTCACTGACGCCGGATGTTACCACGCGCGCGGCATGGAGATATGCCCTAAAATCGGCGGCGCCAGCAACCGAGGTTATGCATTGCAGCTGCAGCCGTTTCACCTGTCGTCCGGAAATGTGATCGCCGACCGCCGCTTCGAGTGGGCGCGGGACCGAGAGGCGAAGGGCGATCTTGCCGGCGCCGCCGATCTGCTGATGCAGGCGCTTGAGCTGGCGCCCGGCTATGCCTCGGCCTGGTTCGTCCTCGGCGAGTTGCGTGAAAAGCTCGGCGACCGCGCCGGCGCCATAGCGGCTTTCGAGCACGCAAAGGCAGCAGACCCTTCTGACCATCATGGCGCTACGGTCCATCTCATGCGGCTCGGCGCGCGCGCCACGGCCGCAATGCCGGAAGGATATGTCCGCGCGCTGTTCGACGGCTATGCGTCAGGGTTCGATAAGGCTCTGACAGAAGGTCTGGGCTATAGCGCGCCCGAGCTGCTTTTCGGCGCAGTGCAGGCAGCGCATGCCGGAGCGCGCATGAAATTCGGCTCGGTGCTCGATCTCGGCTGCGGCACCGGGCTGGCTGCGCTCCCATTCAGGCCGTTCAGTGACTGGATGGTCGGTGTCGACCTGTCGGCTGCGATGTTGGCGCAGGCGCGCGGGAAAGGGCTCTACGACCGGCTTATCGAAGCCGAAGTGAAGCACTATCTCACCGAGGAAGCAAAGATCGGCGCTCGCTACCATCTCGTGCTCGCTGCGGACGTTTTCATGTATTTCGACGATCTCGGGCCGGTGCTCAAAGCCGCCGCGCAGGTCCTCGCTCCAGTGGGACAGCTTGCGTTCAGTGTGGAGACGCACGATGGCGATGGCGTTCTGCTGCGTGAGACGTTGCGCTACGCGCATGGCGAGGCTCACGTACAGCGGGCGGTGGCAGCAGCCGGCCTGAAACCGGTCAGTCTCGCTTCCGCCTCGACCCGCACGGAAAAAGGCGTTCCCGTTCCCGGGCTGATCGTGTTGGCAACACACTGAAACGATGGAACCCGCGCGCGATCTCTTCGACACAACGCACCCGCTGCCGGACGTCTTTGCGCGCTGGTTCGCAAGCCGGGGCTGGCAGCCGCGCGCGCATCAGCTCGACTTGCTGGCGAAAGCGAGGGCAGGGCGGTCCACGCTGCTGATCGCACCGACCGGCGGCGGCAAGACGCTCGCAGGCTTCCTGCCGACGCTCGTCGAGTTGAGCGAGCGCGATGTGCGGCCGCGCAACCTGAGATCGACCGGACGCGCGCTGGTGCGCTCACAGGGTTTGCACACTTTATACATATCGCCGCTGAAGGCGCTTGCGGTCGACATCGCGCGCAACCTGGAAATCCCGGTGCACGAGATGGGCCTGACTATCCGGCTCGAAACGCGCACCGGCGACACGCCCGCATCCAAGCGCCAACGGCAGCGGCGGGATCCGCCCGACATTCTGCTCACCACGCCTGAGCAGCTTGCGCTGCTGCTCGCAAGCGCCGATGCGCCCTACATGTTCGGCGCACTCCGGCGCGTCGTGCTCGACGAATTGCATTCGCTCGTCATCTCCAAGCGGGGCGATCTGCTGTCGCTTGGCCTGGCGCGGCTATTCGCGCTGGCGCCACAGCTCACGACTGTCGGACTGTCCGCGACGGTTGCCGAACCCGACGACCTGCGCCGTTTTCTGGTGCCGCAGCCGCCACAGGGCGAGACGCGTGCGGATCTCGTGATCGCGCAGGCCGGTGCGCAGCCGAATGTCGCTATGCTCGACACCGAGGAGCATCTGCCTTGGGCCGGCCACTCGGCGCGTCACGCGTTCGGTGAAATCTACGGGCTCATCAAGACGCACAAGACCACGCTGATCTTCGTGAATACGCGCAGCCAGGCGGAGTTTCTGTTCCAGGAGCTGTGGCGCGCAAACGACGACAACCTTGCCATTGCATTGCATCACGGCTCGCTCGACGTCGCACAACGCCGCCGCGTCGAGGGCGCGATGGTGGAGGGTAAGCTGCGCGCGGTCGTGTGCACGTCCTCGCTCGATCTTGGCGTCGACTGGGGCGATGTTGACCTGGTGGTCAATGTCGGTGCGCCCAAGGGTTGCTCGCGGCTGTTGCAACGGATCGGGCGCTCCAACCACCGGCTCGACGAGCCGTCCGAAGCCGTGCTGGTGCCGGCGAACCGTTTCGAGGTGCTGGAATGCCGGGCGGCGATCGACGCGGTTGCCGAGAACGCGCAGGACACGCCGCCGCTGCGCACCGGCGCGCTCGACGTCCTGGCGCAGCACATTCTCGGCCGCGCGGTGGGCGCACCGTTTCTTGCCGACGAGCTGTTCGCGGAGGTACGCACGGCCGCGCCTTATGCCGCGCTCGCGCGCGCGGATTTCGACGCTGCGGTCGATTTCGTCGCGACCGGCGGCTATGCGCTAAAGGCCTATGAGCGCTTCGCCAAGATCAGGCAGGGCAAGGACGGCCGCTGGCGCGTCACGCATCCGCGCGTGGCGCAGCGCTACCGCATGAACGTCGGCACCATCGTCGAAGCCGACATGATCAAGGTGCGGCTGGTGCGCTCGCGCCGCAGCGGCGCGGTCGTCCCGCGCGGCGGACGGATTCTTGGCGAGGTCGAGGAATACTTCATCGAGACCTTGACGGTCGGAGACACCTTCGTGTTTGCGGGCGAAATCTTGAGATACGAGGCGCTGGTCGAGGACGAGGTGTATGTCTCGCGCGCCGACGCGACCGATCCGAAGGTGCCTGCCTATGAAGGCGGGAAATTTCCACTCTCGACCTACCTTGCCGCGCGCGTGCGCGCGCTGCTGGCGAAGCCGGACGCCTGGCACGCCTTGCCGGAGCAGGTGCGCGAGTGGCTCGAGATCCAGCAATGGCGCTCGATGCTGCCGAAGGCCGGCGATCTGCTGGTCGAAACCTTCCCGCGCGCCGCCAAATATTACCTGGTCTGCTATCCGTTCGAGGGCCGCCTCGCACACCAGACGCTCGGGATGCTGCTCACGCGCCGCCTCGAGCGCGCGCGGCTGCGGCCGCTTGGTTTTGTCGCCAACGAATATGCGCTGGCGGTGTGGGGCCTTGGCGATGTTGCCTGGCGCATCGCCAATGGCGATCTCTCGCTGGCGCGACTGTTCGACGAGGACATGCTGGGAGACGATCTGGAGGCCTGGCTCGCGGAATCGGCCCTGATGAAACGCACCTTCCGCAGCTGCGCGATCATCGCCGGATTGATCGAGAAGCGGTTTCCCGGCGAGGAAAAGTCGCGCCGCCAGCTCACGATCTCCACCGACCTCGTCTACGACGTGCTGCGCAAGCACCAGCCGGACCACATCCTTCTGCGCGCCGCGCGGGCCGATGCCGCGACCGGCCTGCTCGACATCAAGCGGCTCGACGAAATGCTCTCGCGCATCAAGGGTCGAATCGTCCATAAAGCACTCGACCACGTCTCGCCTCTCTCGGTTCCAGTGCTGCTGGAGATCGGGCGCGAGACGGTCTACGGCGAAGCGTCGGATGCCCTGTTGGCCGAGGCCGCCGATGAATTGATCAAAGAGGCGATGAGGTGACCGCTTTCCCAGTCCATTCTCGCGCCGACCGCTCCCCGCGGAGACACGCGGATCATACCATTGCGGTCAGTTCCGCTTCGCTCCTCGCCGATCCTGAAGGCGCGCTGTACTGGCCGGAACAGGGTGTGCTCGTCGTCGCCGACCTGCATCTGGAGAAAGGCTCGAGCTTTGCGGCGCGCGGCGTGCTGCTGCCGCCCTATGACACCGTTGCGACGCTGGCGCGGCTTGCGCGCCTCGTCACGCATTATGTGCCACGTTGCGTCGTCGCTTTAGGTGACAGCTTTCATGACGGCGGCGGACCGGCGCGGCTCGCCGACACCGACCGCGAAGCCCTGAGCATCATGCAGCGCGGCCGCGAATGGATTTGGATCACCGGCAATCACGATCCCGATCCGGCAACCGGCATCGGCGGTACTTTCACCGCAACGATGACCTCAGGCGCGCTGACTTTCCGTCATTTGCCCACGGGAGCTACCGGCGAGATCAGCGGCCATCTGCATCCGGTCGCAAGGGTGGCCCACCGCGGCCGCGCGATGAGCCGGCGTTGCTTTGCTGCGGATGCCACCCGCATGATCATGCCCGCCTTCGGTGCATTTACCGGCGGGCTCAACATACGCGACGCGATGTTTGCCGATGTGTTCGGTACGCTCGCTTTCAAGGCGCACTTGCTCGGCGACGGCCGGCTCTATGCTTTCGCCGCTAAGCGCTGCTTGCCCGACTGAAACCCTCCGCCACTGCGCGGATCGAAGTTCGAGCAGAACTCGGCCGTTCCCTCAACGGTCGGTCCGGCGCGCTAGTCGCGTCGGAACACGACGCTCGCGAACCAGCCGATCAGCAATGCCATTAATGCCGTGGCCATGCCGTAGAGCAGGCCGTAGTCGCGTGCGGCGTCGGCGACATATTGCTCAAAACCGGTCTTGATCACCTCCAGCGCCGAATTCGTGCGTGCGACGAGCTTGCCTTGCGAGAACAGTTCGACCTCGACGGCGTAGGTACCGGTGGGAACAGCCGCCGGCATCGCGATGGCGGTGCGGAATACCGTCGGCGTGAGGAATGTCAATGCCGTGCTTGATTCACGATAGAGGCCCTGCTGCCTCTGCAACCGCACGAAGGCGCGGCGGAACGGGTCGTCGGTTACCGTGTCGGCGACATCAGGACCGATCCGTTGCGGCAACAGGAAATAGTTGAGTCCGATCTGCAACTTGCGCAACGTTTCCTGGTCAGCAATCTCGGCGACAGGACGGTTGCTGAGCACCGCGAGATAGGACGGCACGCTGACGAACTCGCGCGAGTCGACGTTGACCCAAATGCCGAGCACGCGTTGCTTGCGGCGCGTGCGCAAGGTCTGCTGCGGTCCGGTGACCGTGACGACAAGGTCATAGGGCGGGCGCAACTGGCCCGTCGCCTGGTCGGGCTCGATGGTCCCGAACAGCACCAGCTCGTCGCCGACGAAGTTGGATGTCACCGCGACGCGATGGTTCGACAACGACACAACCAGCCGTTCCGCGGCGGCCGGTCCTACGCCGCAGGCGACGAGCAGGAGAGCGAGAGCGGTTGCAAGCCGTCGCATCATCCGCTCCCTACGTAGCGGAGCGAGTAGAGATCGTCCGGCTGCACGACGAGTTCGTAGGCGAAGCGAAGCCCGACGGCAAAGACCAGCAAACCGAGCAGCAGCCGCAGCCGTTCGCCTCGCATCTTCTGGCCGGTGCGCGCCCCGAACTGTGCGCCGATGACGCCGCCGACCATGAGGATCAGCGCCAGCACCGCATCCACCAGGTGGTTGGTGGCCGCGTGCATGACCGTCGCCGAAGCCATCGTGATCAACGTCAGCACCATGGAGGTGCCGATCACGGTCGCAGTGGGTACACGCAGGAAATAAATGAGCATCGGCACAAGAAGGAAGCCGCCACCGATGCCCATGATGGCGCCGACGAACCCGATCAAAAATCCGATCGCCCAGACCGGAATCGCAGATACGTAGATTTTCGAACGCTTGAACCGCAGCTTGAACGGCAAGCCGTGAATCCAGGTATGGCTGCCGGGCCGCCGCAATGTCGCCGGGCCACCACGCCGCGTGCGCAGCACCGCCTGCACGCTTTCGTAGATCATCATGCCGCCGACGACGGTGAGCAGCGTGACGTAAGCGAGTCCGATCACGAGGTCGAGCTGATCGAGTGCGCGCAGCTCGGTGAACAGCCAGACGCCGGTCGCCGTGCCGACGATGCCGGCGCTCAGCAGCATCATCGCCAGCGCGACGTCGAGCGCGCGCCTGCGCCAGTAGCTGATCGCGCCAGTGAAAGAAGATGCAGCGATGTGGCTTGAGACGGTCGCCACCGCGACCGCGGGTGAAATACCGATGAAGATCAGAAGCGGCGTCATGAGAAAGCCGCCGCCGATTCCAAACATGCCGGAGATGTAGCCAACCGCGAGACCCATCCCCAGCACAAGGAAGACATTGACGGGCAGGTCGGCGATCGGAAGATAGATCTGCAAGCGTTTCGTCCAGCGGTTAAGTCGATACGCGGCCTGTTGGCGCCGCGCCCCAATACTTCATACGACAACTAACACCGGAACGCGCGCAAACATCAGCGGCCCCAACCGGCACGACTGGATTGAGGACCGGCCGGTCCAGCGCAACTGAATTTAGCCGATGGAATCGCGGTTTACGTCCTCTCGCGATCGGACGTGCCGGTTCACAGTTTTCCTGGTTCGAAGGCGCCGATCGAAACCGGACCTGCCGCGCGCTGCTTTTCCTGGGCCGGCTGGGTCACGCGGTCCCATCCGCCCGGCGGCGCGATGATCTGGATGGCCTCGGCGGGCTGCGGCGTCGGCGTGAAATTCTTCACGGCTTGCTGGACGGACGCGAGCGTCTGCGCATCCAGATGGGCGGCGACGTCGTCGCGCTTGCGGGCAGCCTCTTTGTCCCCCTGTGCGGCGGCCAAGGCGAACCATTTGTAGGATTCTGCAATATTTCGCTCGGTGCCGAGGCCGCGGGCGGCCAGGACGCCGAAATTGTACTGGCTGTCGGCGACGCCGTGCTCGGCGGCCTTGCGGAACCATTGGGCGGCGCTGGCGTAGTCGGGCTTGCCCTCGGCGCCTTCCGCATAAAGGACCGCGAGGTTGTGCATCGCCTTCGCGTGGCCCTTGCTGGCTGCGGCGATATAGAGCTTCTGCGCCGCCGTCAGGTCTTTTTTCACGCCCTGGCCCTTTTCGAGCATGCTCGCGTAGCGGAACTGCGCAGGCGTCAGGCCCTTGCTTGCGGCCCGCTCGAGCCAGCGGGCGCCCTCTTCCAGATTGACTGGAACACCGCGGCCTTCGACGAAGCGCATCGCCACTTCATAGGCTGCCCCTGCATCGCCGCCGAGCGCGGCGTTTCGCAGCCGCGGGCTGCCGATGTTCGCTGGAAGACGGTCGGCTGCCGGCGGTTGCGGGGGCGCCGCCTGCTTGGCGGGCGGGTGTGCCACCGAACCGGTGACGTCGCCGCCCGGCGCGGCGGCCACCGGGCCGGGCACGCTCAACGCCGGCGCAAGTAGAGACGGCGCTGGTTGCTGAGGGGCCGGTTGGATCCCGACCGGCGGCGCAGGCGTCAGGCTTGGCAACGACTGCGGCGACAGCAAGCTGGCGATGGCGTCGGCGGAGCGCGGTGCGGCCGGCGTTGCAGCGTCCAGGGTGCTCGTTGAGGCCGGTTCATCGTTCGGAATGGCGGCGACGGTCGCGGAGTCGCCCTCCTCGGGGTCGGAATCGATATTTGCGGCGATCTTGCTTTCGATCGTGTCAAAGATGCTGAAATCGAAGATGTTGCCCAGCAGTTGGAACGAACCGGCGAAGATCGCGACGATGCTCGCCGCCAGCAGCGCCGACTTGACCCGCGTTGCGACCCTGCTCCGCATGGGCGGTGCCGCATCATCCGGAGCATTGCGCATATCGGCGCGCAAGGTGCCGCCGCCTTGCTCCTGGCCCGCGGCCTGGGCCGCCCGGCGGGCCGCCGCAATGAAACTCGCTTTGCTGGCGGAAGCCCCCGCGGCCGGTCGCGCTCCTCCGAGTGCGGCCTCCGAGGCCGCAATCCGCAAACTCGGCGGAGCGCGGCGCGGCGGCCCTGACCCGGGCTCGAGCGGTTGATCCGGCGGCAATTCGATGGCGACGCGTGCCGGCGTCTCGATACGATTTGAGGCAGGGAGCGCGGCAGAAATTGGCAGTGGTGCGGCGTACGGCAGAAGAGAATTCGCTGGAGCCGGCGTTTCCGGCACGATGGATGTTTCAATCGGTGATTCTGCAGCGATCGGAAGTTCAGCCGACACCAGGTGCGTGGGTGAGGCAAATTGGAAGTTGTCGCCTTGCGCCGTTTCGGGCCTTGGCGTTGCGGGTTTGCCCGCCTCGGCGGCGTGAATTCCCTGTTCGATAATTGCAAACCGATCGAAAAGATCGCCTAGCCGTCTGTGCACGGCGTCCACCGATTTCCGGGTGTAGACAATATCCTGCGTGACCGAATCGATACCGGGCCCTTCCGCGCGGATGGCCGTCGATTTTCTGTTTGCGCGCAGTTCTTCGATGTGCACCAGGAGATCGGCGAGGCCGCGCTCGATTGCGTCGAGCTTGTCAAGACGCGAATCCGACGCGTCGATCCGTTCCATTAGCTTGACAATGCGATTTTCGAGATGGTCGGCGGCGATGTTGCCGGCACCGGATTTTTGCAGCCACTCGATTTTTTCCGACAGCGTCCGGATGTGCGCTTCCAGAAGTGGGGGCGCCGCGATTTCGACCTGGGTGCGTTCCACCAGCGCGCGGGCAAGCGCGTCGATGCGGCTTGCGAGATTATCGAGCTTGACCTCGGAGCGCGGCCCAACTGCGAGGCGATCGATCTTTTCGGCGAGCGTCTGCACCTGCGCTGACAGCCTGCTCACCGTATCGTTTGATGCGACGTGCGCCGACATTTCCCGCAACGAGGCGAGCGAGCGTTCAAGTTGCTGCATCGTCGCCGGATTCCTGTCGGCAACGATCAGATCGATCTTTTGCGTCAGCTCCTTGATCGCCTCGTTATACCCGACCAGATTTTCCGCCGGCATAAGGCCGCGCAGGGCATCGCGC
This sequence comes from Pseudolabrys sp., assembly GCA_040512415.1. Classification (GTDB taxonomy): domain Bacteria; phylum Pseudomonadota; class Alphaproteobacteria; order Rhizobiales; family Xanthobacteraceae; genus Pseudolabrys. The sequence goes on from JBEVFG010000051.1 coordinate 8,868, forward strand.
ACCTCGGTCAATCCGCTTTCGATTCCAGCGAGTGCACCGCCATCGGCGCCGGCTTCACGGCCCTCTGCGATGCGTTGCGCCAGCACCTGAATTTGCATCTCGAGTGTTTCAATCGCGTGGCGCGGCAGCGCCTCGTTCAGCGCAAGGCCGATGTCCCTGAGCTCGGCGCGCAAGGTCCGTATTGCTTCTTCGAGGGCCGGACGCTTGAGTGTCTCAATCTGCTCGGTAATGTGGCGCAGATGCTCTTCCAATCCATCGAGTCTGAACGGCGCGCCCGACGTGCGCAGGGACATCTCTTCGCTGCTCAGTGCACGTCGGTGCGAGGTGAGCTCGTCTATGCCGCGGTCGAGAGTCGGCGGCAATTGCTCGCCCTGCGGTGCGAGCTCCGGCCGATGAGATGCGACCTCACGGATGCGTTGCTCGAGCCGCTCGATCTGGTTTGCGATCTGGTCGGTGTCGTACAGATTCTGCTTCGGTGCGTAAGCGGCCGGACCCGTGCGCGCGACATGTTCGATACGTCGGGTGAGGTCATCGAGGCGCAGCTGCACCCTGGAGAAATCATCGGCGTGATCGTCGCTGTGCGCGGCGGAGTGCGGCTGTGATCTCGGTTCCTGACGGCCGGCCTGCTGCAGGATGATCGTGTTCAGCCATTCGTTCAAGGGCATCCCGGCCCGGCGCGCCGCAGCCTCGGCGGTTTCGCGGGCTTCATATCGAATACCTTCGACGCGCCACGGAAGGCCAAATCTCATGCTCACACCCGCATCCGAGGTGGAGTCGCTGAGAGTCCGGATCGACTCTCGTGGAACCGGGGCACGTTAATGACGGGTTGAGACGGGGCCGGTCCTTCGTCCACGCCTCGACTTTTCCCGGTTGCGGTAAACAACCGGTTAACGTCCGGCATCCGGCGCGCATTTAGATTCACCCTGCGCAGCTTCGCTGGAGCGCGCGGTGGCGCAAATTTGGGCAGGAACGGAAGTAAGATTTTCGGGGCGGAACACCCCGATGCTACCGACGCCGGAAGTTGCAGGACTAGGATTTGCCTGAGTCGGGACGAATTCCAAGTTTGCAGCGGGGCGTGGATGGAGAACGAAAGCCGCAGGCACAAGCGCGGCGGTATTGGCGGTACCGGGGACAATGCGCGAGCGCCGGCGGTATCCGCCGGATTTACCATCGCTGAGCTGGCGCAAGAGGCCGGTGTCACGGTACGCGCATTGCGATTCTATCAGAGCAAGGGCTTGCTTCCGCGGCGCGAAGGGCAGGCCGCGCTTTTCAGCCAGGACGATAGAAACAGCGTCGAATTTATTTTGCGAGGAAAGCGGCTCGGCTTCACGCTTGCGGAAATTCGGGAAATGCTCGATGCGCGCGCACGCGGCGTTGTCGGACCGTTGCCGGTCACCCGCAAGAAATGCAGCGAGCAGATCAAGCTGCTTGAGCACCAGCGCAACGACATCGATCGCGCGCTGGCGGAACTGCGCCAGATCTACGTCGACATGTTCGGCATCGCGGAAGCGCCGCGCGAGGCTGACGCGACGCCCGGGGGCGAGGGCTGAATGCCCGTGTTTGCGCCACTTACAGCGCCTTAACGCGGGTGTAAATCGCCTACCTACATAATCCTGGTGTCATCGCCCGGGGAAACCGTGCGCTTCATATTCTGTTAACATCTCGCGGCGTCTTGCCGGGGAGAGGATCATGCCGACCTACAAGGCCCCAGTGGACGATGCGTTGTTTCTGCTCAACGACGTCTTCCATATCGATCGTTACGGCAATCTGCCCGGTTTCTCCGATGCCTCGCCCGATGTGGTCGAGGCGGTCCTGCGCGAGGCAGCCAAGTTCAGCGAGGAGGTGCTCACCCCTCTCAATCGCGTCGGCGACAAAGAAGGATGCAAACGCGCAGCCGATGGCAGCGTGACGACACCGACAGGTTTCAAGGACGCCTACAAGCAAATCATCGACGGCGGCTGGATCGGCATTTCAGTGCCGGCCGAATACGGCGGGCAGGGACTTCCGGCCACGATGACCGTCATGGTCAACGAGTTTCTGTGCTCGGCCAACATGGCTTTCGCCATGTACCCAGGCCTCACGCAAGGCGCCATTGCAGCGCTGCTGGTGCACGCTTCCGATGCGCTGAAGAAAAAATACGTGCCGAAGATGGTGGAAGGCGTCTGGACCGGCACAATGAACCTCACCGAGCCGCATTGTGGTACCGATCTCGGCTTGCTGCGCGCGAAAGCGGTGAAGCAGGGCGACGGCAGCTACAAGATCACCGGCACCAAGATTTTCATCTCTGCCGGCGAGCACGACCTTTCACAGAACATTGTCCATCTCGTGCTCGCCCGCATCGAAGGCGCGCCGGCGGGCACCAAAGGCATATCGCTATTCGTGGTGCCGAAGTTTCTCGTAAAGGACGACGGCTCGATCGGTGCGCGCAACGCGGTCACCTGCGGTTCGATCGAAGATAAAATGGGCATACACGGCAATTCGACCTGCGTGATGAATTACGACGGCTCCACCGGCTGGCTGATCGGCGAGGAGAACCGCGGGCTCAACGCCATGTTCACGATGATGAACGAGGCGCGCCTCGGCGTCGGCGTTCAGGGGCTCGCGCTATCGGAAGTCGCGTATCAGAACGCGGCGATCTACGCCAAGGAGCGCCTGCAGGGCCGGGCGATTTCCGGCGTGACGTATCCCGACAAGCCGGCCGACCCGATCATCGTGCATCCAGATGTGCGGCGGACGCTGATGACCATCCGTGCCTTCAATGAGGCCGCGCGCGCATTGGTGATGTGGACCGCGCTCAAGAGCGACATCGCCCATCGCTCGGACAATGAAAAGGACCGCAAGAGCGCCGACGACCACATGGGTCTGCTCACGCCCGTGATCAAGGGCGTGCTCACCGATGGCGGCTTTGCCAACGCAGTGATGGCGCAGCAGGTGTATGGCGGCCACGGCTATATTGCCGAGCACGGCATGGAACAGTTCGTGCGTGACGCGCGCATCGCGCAGATCTATGAAGGCGCCAACGGTATCCAGGCCCTCGACCTCGTCGGCCGCAAGCTCGGCAAGGATGGCGGCCGCGCCATCATGGCCTTCTTCAACGAGGTACAGAATTATTTGAAGGAGCGCACAAACAACGATGCGATGAACGTCTATCTCAAGCCGCTGGGCCAGTCGCTGGCGCACCTGCAGGAAGCCTCGATGTGGTTTATGCAGAACGCCATGGCCAAACCCGACAATGCGGGCGCCGG
>JBEVFG010000052.1:0-7513 GCA_040512415.1 Pseudolabrys sp.
ACGCAGAGCTTTTGGTGAGGGTAAAAAGCTATTTCGATTCCCTGATCGCGGCCGGAACGCTCAGCCGGTTGCACAATGGCGACGCCGCTTACGACTAAACTGAAAACTGCCATAGTCGACAGCTTCGCTCAACGTTCTTTGTAGATGCACTGGGATTGCGGAAATTGGACACTGCCCCCATCGAGCGGTCGAACATCAAGAGAACATTTTGGTCACCAAATTGGTACCGAACTCGGTCACACCGCGACGGATTGGACGGCACGCGCCAACACGTGCGGCCCGATTTTCCAATACAATTCATGACTTGGAAGGATGACGGAGTACGCGCGGGGATGGCCGCAAACGAATTTCGAGTGCGGTGCTTTCAACCACTCAGCCACCTCTCCGCAGCCCGAAACCGGTCATTAAATGGCCCGGAACGGACGGCGCTATGTACCCAAGCGCGCCAAGACAAACAAGGGTCGCGGGGCGTATATTGGTTGTCGTCGGCGACCCGTAACATCGTCAGCATGGCAATAGACAATTCCCCGGCATTCGACCGCATCCGGAAGCAATTGCCCGGCGTACTCATTACGCTCGGTCTCGTTGGCTGTCTCACGGCAGTATTATTTCTGCTCGTGTGGGAAAGCGGGCTTGCGCATGGTTCCATCGCCTACCTGATCCCGGTCGTGATCGCGGCGACACGTTGGGGGATTGTGCCGGCGCTGGTCGCCGCCGTGTGCGGCGTGTTTGCGTCCGCCTTTTTCTTCTACCCGCCCGCCTACAGCTTCCGCGTCAAGGAACCGCAAGAAGTCATCGACTTGATATTGTTCATATTCGTCGCAGTGACGGTGAGCCAGCTCGCGACCCGCCTCAAGCGGCAACTGGAAATGGCGCGGCAACGGGAAATCGATCTGCGCGACCTTTACGCATTTTCCCGCCGGCTCGCTGTCGCGTTCGACGTCTCGGATATCCACGCGGCCATCGAGGATCACCTCGCCAGTATCATGCAGCGGCACGTGGTTCTCTTTGCCAGCGCCCGCGACGCTTCCGACAGCAGCGGGCGGCGCGCCGGTACCGCTGTGCCGCAACGGGTCCTTAGTGAGGTGGCCGAAGTCGCATCGGGTCGCCGGGACACCGCAGGCGGCGCAATCGTTACGGCCGAGGACGGCGAAATCTGGCTCGTCCGCGCTGTGTCCGCGAAGAGTCTCGAATTCGGCGTGATCGCGATCGATCTCGGCCACGAATCAAAAGAGCGATCGGACGAACTGCGCATCCGAGTCGACGCAGTGCTGGCTGACGCAACCGCTACGCTCGAGCGGCTCGGCGTCGCCCACGCCATCAGCGAAGCCCGCATGCGCGCGCAGACGGATCAACTGCGCGAGGCACTGATCGGATCGGTCAGCCACGAGCTGCGCACACCGCTTGCGTCGATCCTCGGCGCTGCGACGGTGCTGAGCACAGCACCGGCTTTGCGCCAAGAAAAGAAATTGACCGCCCTTGTGCACGACGTACGTGACGAAGCAGAGCGCCTCAACAACGACATCCAGAATCTGCTGGATGCAACCCGCATCAGCAGCGATGGCATCAAACCGCACGTCGAGTGGGCGGACCCCGCCGACATCATCAACTCGGCTGCGGAGCGGTGCCGCCATCGCCTCTCGGATCACCGCCTCGCCCTCGATGTACCGCCCGATCTGCCTTTGATCCACGTCGATCCCGTATTGGTGCAGCAAGCACTGGTTCAGATATTCGACAATGCTGTGAAATATTCCGAAGCCAACTCGCGGATCGAAGTCGCGGCACGCACGCGGGATGGCCAGCTGCATATCAGCGTCACCGATCAGGGCGCCGGGCTGACTCTCACCGAAGCAGAAAAAATCTGGGATCGTTTCGCGCGTGGTGAGCGGCATGCCGCTACCACGAGCGGCTCCGGTCTGGGCCTCTGGATCGCGAGCGCTTTCATCGGCGCCAATGACGGCAAGATCAGCGCCGCCAGCAAAGGCCCCGGCCTCGGGACAACGATTTCGATCGACTTGCCGGTGTCGCAAGCCGCCCTGCCCCAACTGGAAAGTGGTGCCGATGAGTGAGCCCGCCCCCATCGTCCTCGTTGTCGACGACGAGATCCAAATTCGCCGGTTCCTGCGAACGGGATTCGAGCTCAACGGATTCGTCGTCCATGAAGCTGGCACCGGCGCCGAAGCGGTCCGCACGGCAACGCTGCGGCCGATTGATCTCGCAATTGTCGATCTCGGTCTGCCCGACATGGACGGCGCCGAGGTGGTCGAGCGGGTCCGCTCGTGGTCAAGCGTGCCGATCATCGTGTTGTCAGTTCGCTCGGCCGAGGCGGAAAAAGTGCGTCTGCTCGAACTCGGCGCCGACGACTACGTGGTCAAGCCGTTCGGAATGGCGGAACTACTGGCACGCGTGCGAGTGGCGCTCAGGAGACAAATGCGCGCGGTGTCCGGCGAACCCACCGTCAAGGCCGGGCCGCTCACGATCGATCTTGCCGCCCGCGCGGTCCTGCTGAATGACAAGCGGTTAACCCTGACACCGAAGGAATATCGCTTGCTCCAGGTGCTTGCGCAGCATGCAGGCAACGTCGTCACCCACCAGCATCTGCTCAAGGAGGTCTGGGGATCGATCCATGTTCACGACACTCATTATCTGCGCATCTTCGTTCGCAAGCTGCGCCAGAAGATCGAGCCGCATCCGGACACCCCGAAGATTCTGGTCACCGAGCTGGGTGTCGGATACCGCCTTGTGCAGTCCGGCGCAGAAGGCGATGAGGGGGCTTGGTCCGACAACAACGCCCAGGCAAAGAGCGAAACCTAGGGCAATATCGGCGCGGGGCCAGCCCCCGGGATTAACGCTGGTTCCCGGCGAAGCGCGCTTTCTTGACAGGACACGCTTTTCCCCGCCATAAGCATGGCGCGCGGGCCTTTGGGTCCGCGTGCTTTTTCGAGGGCTCAATAAGCCCTCAAAAACAAACAACAAACCGACTGAAAGAAGCCGGTCCGGAACGGGTCCGAGCACCGGGATCGAACACGAGGACGAAAGATGTTCGCAGTCATCAAGACCGGCGGAAAACAGTACCGGGTTGCCGCCGAAGACGTCATCCGGGTCGACAGGGTCAATGGCCAACCCGGCGAGATCGTCGAGTTTGGCGAGGTCCTCGTCGTGGGCGGCGATGCGCCCCAGCTCGGCACGCCGACTGTCGCGGGCGCCACCGTTGCCGGCGAAGTGCTCCAGCACACGCGTGGCGACAAGGTGATCGCTTTCAAGAAGCGCCGCCGCAAGAATTCGCGCCGCAAGCGCGGCTACCGCCACGAGTTCTCGGTGGTCCGCATCACCGAGATTCTCACCGGCGGGGCGAAGCCCTCCAAAACGGCGGCGCCGCGGCCCAAGCGCGAGCCAAAGGCGGAAGCCGAAGCCGCTCCGCCGGCCGAGGCCAAGCCGGCAAAGATCAGAGCGAAGAAACCGGCCAAGGCCGCCGCAAAAAAGCCCGCCAAGGCGGCTACGAAGGGCGGGAACAAAAAGAAGTGAGATGATTCCGTAACGGAATCGGTGTACACGGTAAGAGAGTTCGAGAGACCATCATGGCGCACAAGAAGGCAGGCGGATCCTCACGTAACGGACGCGACTCGGCGGGCCGGCGGCTCGGCTTGAAGTCGACCGGCGGCGAGATCGTGCTTGCCGGCAATATCCTTGCGCGCCAGCGCGGCACCAAATGGCACGCCGGCCGTAACGTCGGCACCGGCAAAGATCACACCCTGTTCGCGCTCATCGATGGAAAGGTTCAGTTCGCAACGAAAGCTAAAGGCCGCACCTACGTGTCCGTTGTACCGATGACGGAGGTTGCGGCCGAGTAAGACGGTGGACAAATTCGAGGTCCGCCGGTCATCCAGTCAAACCGGCGGGGCCTCGTAAGGGCTCTGAGAGGGGGAGACGGGTGACCGGCTCCCCCTCTCAACTTTTTTAACCTGGAGCCCGTGCCATGACACTGCTGGAAGAAATACCGACTGGACGATATCGCGAAGCCAGTATCCCCGTCCTCGAGACCAAGCGCCTTGCCTTGCGCGCAGCACGCCTCGAGGACGCTAAAGCGGTCGCAGCGCTCGCCAACGATCGCCGCATCGCGGAGAACACCGCGCGCATTCCGTATCCATACAAATTGGCGGATGCCGAACAATTCATTGCGGGCGCGAACAAGAAGGGCGAGGCGGCGTACCTGATCACGCTGCGCGACGGGACGGTCATCGGCGCATGTGGGCTGATGTTCCACTACGATGACACGCCGGAGATCGGCTACTGGCTCGGCGTGCCCTATTGGAACAAGGGCTACGCCACCGAGGCGCTGCATGCATTGATCGACTATGCGTTCACGGATCTAACGCATGACGCAGTGCAAGCCGGCGCGCGCGTCACCAACCCGGCATCTCGCCGGGTGCTGGAGAAGTGCGGCTTCCAGTGGACCGGCGTCGGTCTTTACCGGATCAACTCGATCAAATCGTCGGCTCCGATCGACCGGTTCCGGCTTGAACGGCGCATCTGGTCGGCGCTCAAGACCTGGGGGCGTGCGAAGCGCGTTTCCTAGTGCGGATGGTCATGGACAGGCTCCAGGTACGCCCTCCCTCATTTTGAGGGAGGGTTTCTGGCGTTCAGTTCCGACTTGCGCGAGACTATATCGCTGCAAGCCTGGGAGGGACGCCATGGCCTATGACCTCGACCAATTCATCAGCGATTGCTGTTCCGCTCTTTCACGCGATCCTGGCCCTACGGGACGCGAACAGGTCCGCCAGAATCTCGAACGTCTGCTCGCCAACAAGGATTTCGTCGAGGAGTATTGTGGCGATAGCGTACCACGCGGGCTGAAAGTCCTCTACGAAGACCCGAAACTCGGCTTTCAAATTCTTACGCACATCAACGACAAGGCGCGGGTATCCCCGCCGCACGACCATGGTGACTCGTGGGCGATCTATGGTCAGGCCAGCAAATACACCGACATGATCGAGTGGACGCGCGAGGATGATGGCAAGGATCCCAGGCACGCAAAACTCAAGCCGGCGAAAAAATACCGGCTGATGCCTGGTCAAGCCGGCATCTATCAAGATGGCGCCATCCACTCAATTGACTATCCTGACTACGCGCGTTTCGTGCGCGTGACCGGAACCAATCTCGATAAGATCGATCGCATCAGGGTCGATCTGAAGACCGGCGAGGTCGAGAAAATGTACGCGCAGCGGGCGACGTGAATCTCCACGCATCCACCGCCAAAGTGACGCCACGCCCTGTCTCTGCTGTCGCCGTAAAAGCAATGTTCGGCGACGGCAAAGAGCTGGCGCTTGTCGACGTGCGCGAGGAGCTCATTTTCTCGCAAAATCACCTCTTGTGGGCACGCAATGTGCCGCTCAGCCGACTGGAATTGCGTTTCGCTCGACTGGTGCCGCGCAAATCAACCCGCATTGTCCTCTGTGACGACAATGACGGCCTTGCGGAACGCGCCGCGGTCATTCTTGCCGATGCCGGCTACAGCGATCTTTCCTGTCTCGACGGCGGCGTTGCGGCCTGGGAGAAGGCTGGCTTTGTGACGTTCTCAGGCGTGCACGTTCCCAGCAAGGCATTCGGCGAATTCGTCGAGCACGACAGCGAAACGCCCAGCGTAAGCGCGACCGAACTTGATGCCATGATGCGTAGCGGCGTCGACCTGAAAGTGCTCGACAGCCGGCCGTTCGACGAATATTCGCGCATTTCGATTCCGACCGGCATCAACGTGCCCGGCGCCGAACTGGTTTTGAGGGCCCGTGAGATCGTCCCCTCCCCTGGCACGACGATCGTCGTCAACTGCGCCGGACGTACCCGCAGCATCATCGGCGCCCAGTCTCTGATTAATGCCGGTGTACCGAATAAGGTCGTCGCGTTGCGCAACGGCACCATGGGCTGGCACCTCGCCGGGCTCACTTGCGCGACGGGAAACTCCGACCGCGCGCCGGATGTGTCGGGCGCGAGCCTCGCCTGGGCCAAGGACGCCGCGGAAAAGGTTGCGTGCAAGTTCGGCGTCACGCGCGTCGATCGAACCGCCGTCGAACGATGGCGGAAAGACGCGGCGCGCACGACTTACGTCTTCGACGTACGTGATCCGGCCGAGTACAAGGCAGGCCACTACCCCGGCGCAATTTCAACGCCAGGCGGCCAGCTCGTGCAGGCCACCGACATCTACGCGGGCGTGCTCGGCGCACGCATCGTGCTCAGTGATGACAAAGAGGTACGTGCATTGATGACGGCGTCGTGGCTCAAGCAAATGGGCTGGCAGGACGTCTACGTGTTGCCGGAGACAGGTCGTGAAACCGACACACCCGCTCCCATCCTCGGCTCAATTCCTTCAGATGCAGCGGTCGAGCCCTCGAAGGTGCTCGAGATCGACAACGTCTCAGTGATCGACCTCTCCACCAGCCCGCACTACCGCCGCGGCCACATCCCCGGCGCGTGGTTCGCCATCCGCGGCCGTCTCGACAAAGCACTGCCGAAAATTCCGCCGCGGCAGGCCGTCATCCTCACGTCCGAAGACGGTGTGCTGGCTGCCCTCGCGGTTGAGGAGACCCGTGCGATCACCACAACACCTGTGCATTGGCTCAAGGGTGGCAACGCGGCCTGGGCCGCCGCCGGCTTCCCGCTCACCACGGCCGAAAAAATGGCTGACGACCCAATCGATGTCTGGCTCAAGCCCTATGAGCGGCCGAACGATCATGAGGCAGCCATGAATGCCTATCTGTCCTGGGAAGTCGACCTTTTGGACCGGATCAAGCAAGACGGCACGACGCATTTCCTGCCCGCACGCTAGGTGCGAAAAGCCCCGCGACGCGCTATATCGCGACCATGAAATTTCTCGACGAGGCCAAGGTCTATATCGCGTCCGGCTCAGGCGGGAATGGCTGCGTGTCGTTCCGCCGCGAGAAATTCATCGAGTTCGGTGGGCCCAATGGCGGCGATGGCGGCAGAGGCGGTGACGTCGTCGTCGAGGCCGTTACCGGCCTCAATACACTGATCGATTACCGCTATCAGCAGCATTTCAAGGCGCAGCGCGGCGGCAATGGCATGGGCAAGGACCGGGCCGGCGCCGACGGCAAGGACGTCGTGCTGAAAGTCCCGGTCGGCACGCAGGTCTATGAAGAGGATGGTGCAACCCTGCTCGCCGATCTGACCGAAGTCGGACAGCGCGTGACGATTGCCGAAGGCGGCAATGGCGGTTTCGGCAATGCGCATTTCAAGTCGTCAACCAACCGGGCGCCACGCCACGCCAATCCCGGACAGCCGGGTGAAGAGCACACCATCCGATTGCGCCTCAAGTTGATCGCCGATGCCGGTCTCATCGGCCTGCCGAATGCCGGGAAATCGACGTTCCTCGCTGCGGTCAGTGCGGCCAAACCGAAGATCGCCGACTACCCTTTTACGACATTGCATCCGCAGCTCGGTGTCGTCGAAGTCGATGGACGCGAATTTGTCCTCGCCGATCTCCCGGGATTGATCGAAGGCG
>JBEVFG010000053.1:0-4275 GCA_040512415.1 Pseudolabrys sp.
CGGTTTTCTCGCAAACCGGCCTCACCAGGCCGCCAAGCGGTGCCTTGCGCGCCGCGAGCACAATCGCGCCGACGGCCCCGATCGACGCGGCTTCGGTCGGCGTTGCGATGCCGCCAAGGATCGAACCGAGCACCGCGACAATCAGCGCAAGTGGGGCGACCAGCACTTCGGCAAGACGGCGCAGCATCTTGAAGCCGCGCAAGGCTTTCGCATCGGCCGGTAGCGCGGGTGATGCTTTCGGGCGCAGCACCGCGACCGCGACCAGAAAGATTATGTAGAGGCCGACCAGCGCAAAGCCGGGCACCAACGCACCGGCGAACAGATCGCTGACTGTGAGAGAGCGCGGCGCGAAAATGCCCTTCGACAGTTGCGCGGCCTGGTAGGCGTTGCCGAGTTGATCGCCGAGCAAGACGAGGACGGTCGCCGGCGGAAAAATCTGTGCAAGGGTTGCGGTCGCGGCAACCGTACCGGCGGCCAGCCGCGGGTCGTAGCCGAAGCGCAGCATCGTCGGCAGCATAATAAGGCCCATGGTGACGGTCGTTGCGCCGACCACGCCCTTTGCCGCCGCAAGCAAGGTGCCGACGATGACGGCTGATATTCCGAGGCCGCCGCGGAGCGTGCCGAACAGGCGGCCCATGGTCTCGAGCAAATCTTCCGCGATACGCGAGCGCTCCAGCATGACGCCCATGAAAATGAAAAGCGGAATCGCCAGCAGCACTTCGTTCGTCATGACGCCGAAGATCCGCTGCGGCAACGCACCGAGAATGCCGAAGCTCATGGCGCCAATCGCATCGCCGAGCACGGCGAAGATCAGCGAGGTGCCGGCGAGCGTGAGGGCCACCGGATAACCGACCATCAACGCCGCGATCACGGCGATCACCATCAGAACCGCCAGGATTTCCGGGTTGGCCATCAGCGCGCCCTCGCCAGCACCGTGGCGGCGCGGATCGCCTGCACCACGCCTTGCAAGGCCATCAACACGGCGAAGACAGGGATGAGGGTCTTGAGCACGAAAACGAGCGGCAGGCCGCTCGCTTCCTGCGAGTGCTCGAGGATGGCCCACGAGCGTGCTGCATAAGGTACCGACAGCCACAGCAGCACGAGCATGAACGGCAGCAACAGGAGAATAGCCCCGACAAGGTCGATGAGCGCCTTCGTTCGCTTGGACGCTTCGGCATAAAAAATATCGACACGCACGTGACCTTCCGCACGCAGGGTCCAGGCCGCCGCCAGCATGAATACCGCCGCGTGCGCGTAGATGACGGTCTCGGAGACCCAGATGGAACCGAGGCCGAACAAATAGCGGGCCACGACCAGTGCGAATTGCAGCAGGACGACAACAAGAATGAGCCAGGCCGCGACGCGGCCTATGCCTGAGACCATGCGGTCGATGCTGTCAGCCAGCGCGGTCATATGCGCAAATCTCATAACTCCGATGATGGCATAAAGACGCGACTTTTGCTTATAGTGGGGTCATGTCTGACCATGATCACGATCATCATCATCACGACCACGACCATTCGGAGCTATCCGAAACCCAGCTGCGCGTGCGTGCTTTGGAAACGGTGCTGACCGAAAAGGGTTATGTCGACCCCGCCGCACTCGACCTGTTGATCGAGACCTACGAAAAGAAAGTCGGGCCGCGTAACGGCGCGCGCGTCGTCGCAAAAGCCTGGACCGATCCGACCTATCGCGCGCGCCTGCTCAAGGATGCCACGCCCGCCATCGCCGAGATCGGCTACGCCGGACGCCAGGGCGAGCACATCGTCGCGCTGGAGAACACGCCCAAACTGCACAATATAGTCGTGTGCACATTGTGCTCCTGTTACCCGTGGCCTGTGCTGGGATTGCCTCCGGTCTGGTACAAGTCCGCGCCTTACCGCTCGCGCGCGGTGTCCGATCCGCGCAGCGTCCTTGCCGACTTCGGCGTCACGCTTCCCAAAGAAACTGAAATCCGTATCTGGGATTCAACTGCCGAGATCCGTTATCTCGTATTGCCCGTGCGACCGGCCGGCACCGAAGGCTGGAGCGAAGAGAAGCTCGCCGATCTCGTCACGCGCGACTCCATGATCGGCACCGGTCTCCCGAAATCTCCGAAGGATATTGCAAAGTGAACGGCGGTCAGGATCTTGGCGGCACGCACGGCCATGGCCCGGTCGAGCCGGAGCCAAACGAGCCTGTCTTCCACGGCGAATGGGAAAAGCGCGCCTTTGCGCTCACGCTGGCGATGGGCATGCCCGGCGGCTGGAACATCGACATGTCGCGCTTCGCACGTGAGAACCGCCCGCCGGCCGAGTATTTGTCAATGACATATTACCAGATCTGGTTTGCTGCGCTTGAGACCATGCTGAAGGAGCGTGGCCTAGTGGCGGAGGACGAGATCGCCGCCGGTCATACGTTGCATCCGCCAAAAACTGTCAAACGCATATTGTCGCCGGGCGACGTCGCCAAGACTCTGCATCGCGGCGGCCCGACCGAGCGCGAGACAAATACGGCGGCGGCATTCAAGCCAGGCGATAAAGTGCGCGCAAAAAATATGAACCCGCCGACGCACACGCGCCTGCCCCGCTACGTGCGTGGCCACGTGGGCACCATCGACCGCATCGTCGGCTGTCACGTTTTCCCGGACAGCAATGCGACGGGAGCCGGCGAGAATCCGCAATGGCTCTACACCGTGCGCTTCGACGGACGCGAATTGTGGGGTGACGAAGGCGACCCCGCCTCACAGGTTTCCGTCGACGCCTGGGAGCCCTATCTGGAGCCGGCCTGACATGGGAATGGATCCGCAAGCCGCCATGCGCGCCACAATCGCCGTGCCCGGCGTGCCGCGCGACGCCGATGGCCCGGTATTTCGCGAGCCGTGGGAGGCGCAGGCTTTCGCCATGACATTGGCGCTGCACGAGCGTGGCGTTTTCACCTGGCCGGAATGGGCGGCAGCGCTTGCCGCCGAAATCAAGCGGGCACAGGCGGCCGGCGACCCTGACACCGGCGAAACCTATTACTCGCACTGGCTCAACACACTGGAGAAGCTCGTTGCGGAAAAAGGCGTGACGACGGCCGACACGCTGCATCGCTATCGCGACGCATGGGATCGCGCCACCGACCGCACGCCGCACGGCCAGCCGATCGAGCTTCGTCCCGACGATTTTCGCTAGACGCCCATCAGGCGTTCGCTCGCCAAGTAGCCGGTGAGCAGGGCCGCACCGAATAGCACAATGACAAGGGCCGCTGCGGTTTCCAATCCGCGCAACATTATCACTCCGGCCCCCGGATTTGCTTTCGCGAGCTTGCCTGCGAGCTCCCGCGCAGCCACCGCCAAAGTTGCAATCGCGGCCACCGTGATTGCCGTCCCGAGCCCCATCACAAAAGTCGAGGCGACGCCGATCCAGAACAGCCCCTGCGCGAGGGCAAACACGAGCACGATGATCGCGCCCGAGCACGGGCGCAGGCCAACAGCGACGATCGCCGTCAGGCCACGCCTTAACCAGTGGACGCCGGCGAGTTCGCTCGGCTCCGGTGCGTGCCCATGACTCCAGGCCGATGCATCATGGTCGTGGTCGTGGTCATGATCATGGTCATGGTGGTGATGATGGCCGTGGCCATGCTCATGCGTGTGATCATGGGTATGGTGACCCGCCCCGAGACGCAACGCTCGCAAGAACGCCCTGCCCTTCACCCACAGGAGACGCAGACCGATCAACAAAATGAGCGTGTAGCTGACGATCTCAATCACGCGCACGGTATTGCCCATGGCCTTCGCCGTGGCGCCAAGGAGAGCCGCGACGACCCCAACGATGGCAATTGCGGTCAACGCCTGCAGAATGGCGGATGCAAACGAGAGCACAATGCCGCGCCGCCAGGTCTCATTGTTCGCCACCAGATAGGACGAGATCACCGCCTTGCCGTGGCCCGGTCCCGCGGCATGGAACACACCATAGAGAAATGAAATACCGAGCAGCGTGTAGGCTGCACTGCCGTCCGCCTTGGCGGCGCGAATGAGCCCCGACAGCATCCGGTAAAATTCGGCCTGCTTTGCAAGAATCCAGCCGGTAAAGCCGCCAACCTCGTACGGCGGCGCGCCTCGGTTGAGGCCGAATGGCTGCGCCATCGCGGCATCGACCATAACAAGCAAAAGCAGAAGCAGCAGCAGCAGACCGTGCAGCGCACGCAATCGCTGCAACCGGTTCAAGGACAATGCACCAGGATCTTGCTGGCGAATTGCGCGCCCCAGGCCATCGTCGTGTTCTTCTCATCGGCCGGTATCTGGCTCAGCGC
>JBEVFG010000054.1:0-4733 GCA_040512415.1 Pseudolabrys sp.
ACTCGAGCGGGGCTTTCTTGCGCTCGCCTTTGGATCCGACTTGCGCATCGGCGTCCGGCCGCTGGGTATCCGCCGTTTCGATCATCCGATCCATGTGCGTGTTTTCGGCGGGGGCAGTGTTGATCGGATGATCACGATGTCGCGTGTCATTGCCGACTACGCGCACGAGGTGCCAAACCTTCAGCTCAGAGAAACCTCGGCCACCGAGGCGGATGTGGAATTGCGGCTTATCGACGAAAAGGACTTTCAATCAGCGCTGCAGCTTGCCTTCGGCGCCAAAGTCGCCAGGACCTTCGTTGCTCGCACCGATCCGCAGTGCATGACCAGCGTCAAATCAACCGCCGATGGAGCGATCGTACGCGCGGTATCATTCATTATCGTAGACAAGGGCGACGACGTTTTCCTTGATTGCGCCTACCACGAATTGCTTCATGCGTTTGGGTTGTCGAACCACGACCAGCGCAATCCCTGGACCACGCTCAATCAGAAACGGATGGTCGGCTACCTCTCGATCTATGACCGATCGCTGCTGACATTGCTCTATGACGAGCACATCAAGCCGGGAATGACGGCGCGACAGGTGAGCGCCTTGCTGCCCAGGCTTATTGCCGAACGTGGTCTGGCGGCGCGTTCTCCACCGATGAGGCAGTAATACTGCCCTAGTTTGCCTGCAAGGTGGGCGCCTGCCTGTGGGTACAGCAACTTAACCGCTTAATCTTTAGGCCGACTGCCGTTAGCCTACGCAACAAGCCCGAGCCGGTTCTGACTGGAGCGGGCTTTCGCGCTCATGAATCATTCCACCGGATCGGTGGGTCGTGAGCAAGTCGAGAACTGCGCCTACAGGCACGCCGGGGGAAGCCAAGCCATGAAGCTCGTCATCGCCGTCATAAAGCCCTTCAAGCTCGATGAAGTGCGCGACGCCCTTACCCGCATCGGCATACACGGCATGACCGTGTCCGAGGTGAAAGGTTACGGACGGCAAAAGGGGCACACTGAGATTTATCGCGGCGCCGAATACGCGGTGAACTTTCTTCCCAAGCTGCGCCTCGAAGTCGCCGTCGCCAGCGAGCAGCTCGATCAGGTGATGGAACAACTCCAGGTGGCGGCACGAACCGGGCAGATCGGGGACGGAAAGATTTTCGTCACTCCGATCGAGCAGGCGGTGCGAATCCGCACCGGCGAAACCGACGTCGACGCACTTTAGAAATCAAAGATGACCTTGGGGAGATGATTATGAAACAGGCGTTCCTGCGCCTCGCTCCGGCCGCGATCATCATCGCCGCCACGTCGCCGGCTTTTGCGCAAGGTTCAAAGATCGACGCTGCCGACACCGCCTGGATGATCGGCGCGACCGGCCTCGTGCTCATGATGACGATCCCTGGCCTTGCCCTGTTCTATGCCGGCATGGTGCGCAAGAAAAACATGCTCGCCACGATGGCGCAAAGTCTTGCGGCGACCTTTCTGATTTCGATCCTGTGGGCGGTCATCGGTTACACGCTGGCCTTCACCGGCGAGGGTGCATTCATCGGCACGCTCGATCGCATTTTTCTCAATGGCGTCACGCTCGATGCGGTGTCGCCGCTCGCCAAGACGATTCCCGAGAGCCTGTTCATGATCTACCAGATGACTTTCGCCATCATCACGGTGGCACTGGTCGCAGGCTCCGTTGCCGACCGTCTGCGTTTCGCAGCGTTCCTGTTGTTCTGCGTCTTTTGGCTGTTGTTGGTCTATGTACCGATTGCACATTGGGTTTGGGGCGGCGGATTCCTAGGCACCTATGGCCTGATCGATTTTGCGGGCGGCACAGTCGTGCATCTCAATGCCGGTGTCGCCGGTCTGGTCGCGGCCTACGTTGTCGGCGCGCGTCGCGGCTATGGCAGCGACAATCTCGCGCCGTATGACCTAGCGCTCGCGGTGATCGGCACCGGTCTGTTGTGGGTCGGCTGGTTCGGGTTCAACGGCGGCTCCGCACTCGGTGCCAACTCGCGTGCTGCGATGGCAATCGTATCAACGCACCTTGCCGCGAGCGCCGGCGCTTTCACCTGGATGGCGCTTGAATGGTGGATACGCGGCAAGCCATCGGTGCTTGGAATGATTTCGGGCGCGATCGCCGGTCTCGGCACGATCACGCCGGCATCCGGTTTCGTGCTGCCGATGCAGGGCCTGCTGATCGGAATCATTGCCGGCGCGTTCTGTTTCTGGGCATGCACCTGGCTAAAACTCAAGATCGGATACGACGACTCGCTCGACGTGTTCGGCGTGCACGGCATCGGCGGTTTCACCGGCACATTGCTCGCCGGCGTATTCGCGGTCGGCGCGCTTTCTGCAACTCCGGAGACGCCGGGCGGAATTCCCGGTCTGCTTGAAGGCAATCCGCACCAGGTGGTCGCCCAGCTCTACGGCATCGTTGTCACATTGGTGTGGTCGGGCGTGGTGACGTTCGTGATCCTGAAAGTGATCAGTGCGCTCGTTCCGCTGCGGGTCAAGCAAGAGGACGAGGTCTTGGGACTCGATGTCAGCCAGCACGGCGAGGCGATTCAATAATCGCGTTGGTTCCGCGTCGGCGTCCGGGGTCGGCGTGGAGCTCGATTTGTTCCTGGCTAATTTTTGAGCAGGCCCTTCCGGCCGTGGCGCGACTTTAAGCGACCACGCGGAGCGCTAGCGCCCTCGGCACAGGCATCGGCCAACTCTGCCCATTAAATCAATAACATAAGGCTTAGCCGGGCAATTGGCACGGCGTTTGATTCTATCCCAGCGGCTATGCCTGCGAAGCGAGCTTCGCGGGCGGAAGCTCAGTGAACCCGCCCGCACTGCGTGACCAAACAAACGGGCCCAAGCGGGGATCGAATCCATGAAAATCGTCATGGCCATTATCAAACCCTTCAAGCTCGACGAGGTCCGTGACGCTCTGACCTCCATGGGCGTGCAAGGGATGACCGTTACCGAGGTCAAGGGATACGGGCGTCAAAAGGGGCACACGGAAATCTACCGTGGGGCCGAGTATGCGGTGAGCTTCCTGCCCAAGATCAAGATCGAAGTGGCAGTGGACACCAAGCTGGTCGACAAGGTCATCAGCGCCATCACAGGTGCCGCGAAGACCGGACAGATCGGCGACGGAAAGATCTTTGTCTTCAATCTGGATAACGCCGTGCGCATCCGCACCGGCGAGACCGACGCCGCGGCTCTCTAGTAACCCGCACCGCAAACAATACGGACAGGAGTAAGACCATGACGTTGATGAAATCCTCCCGTGCGGGGCTCTTGGCTCTCGCTTTCGGGATTCTGCTCGGCCTTTTCTTGAGCGTGGCGTCGTATGACGTCTCCTACGCTCAGGCGCAGGCCCCCGCCGCCGCACCGGCAGCCGCGCCGGCAACACCCCCGGCACCGCCTCCGGCTTGCGCCAACGATCCCGATCCAAAGAAGGCCGTGCTCGAGAAGTGCACGCCCAACTCCGGTGACACCGCATGGATGCTCACCTCGGTGGCACTCGTGCTGATGATGACGATACCGGGTCTCGGTCTCTTCTATGGCGGCATGGTGCGCAAGAAGAATGTGGGTGACACCGTGATGACGAGTTTTGCGGTAACGTGTCTTGTCACCATTCTCTACGTGGTCATCACCTACAGTCTCGCCTTTACGCCCGGCTCGGCATTCTTAGGCGGAACCACACGCGCGTTCCTGCAGGGAATCCTGAGCGACATCTCAAACGGTACCGGTACGCCAAACGGCCTGGCGGTAACGATTCCCGAAACTGTCTACCTCTGCTTCCAGTTGACATTCGCCATCATCACGCCGGCGCTGATTGCCGGCGCTTTTGCCGAGCGGATGAAGTTCTCCGCGATGCTGTGGTTCATTGGCCTGTGGGCGATCCTTGTTTACGCGCCGATCGCGCACTGGGTCTGGGGCTCGGACGGCTTCATGTCCAACGGCAATAGCGATGCGGTGTTCAAGGTCCTCGATTTCGCCGGCGGAACCGTCGTGCATATTAATGCCGGTGTTGCCGGCCTGATGTGCGCGATTTGTCTCGGCAAGCGCAAGGACATGGGCCCGCCGCACAACATGGTGCTCACGTTCATCGGCGCCTCAATGCTCTGGGTCGGTTGGTTCGGCTTTAATGCCGGCTCGGCCGTCACCGCAGGCATGCAAGCAGGCATGGCGATGACTGTGACACAAATCGCCACAGCGGTCGCCGGCTTCACCTGGATGCTCGTCGAATGGATTTGCCGCGGCAAGCCGACAGTCATCGGCATCTGCTCCGGTGCTGTCGCCGGTCTCGTCGCCATCACTCCAGCGTCGGGCTTTGTCGGGCCTGCCGGTTCGATGGCAATCGGCGTCGCCGCCGGCGTGCTCTGCTACTGGGGCGTGAGCGGATTGAAGCGCATCCTCGGTGCGGACGACGCGCTCGACTGCTTCGGCGTGCATGGTGTCGGCGGAATTGTCGGCGCGCTGCTCACCGGCGTGTTCGCGATCTCCGAGTACGGCGGCACAGCCGGCCTGATCGAAGGCAACGCTGCCCAGATGATCAACCAGGTCCAGGGCATCGCTGTCGTAATCATCTATGACGCGATCGTCTCGCTGATCCTGCTCAAGGTCATCGATGCGGTCATCGGGCTCCGCGTCTCCGACGAGGTGGAGCGCGAAGGCCTCG
This sequence comes from Pseudolabrys sp., assembly GCA_040512415.1. Lineage (GTDB taxonomy): Bacteria > Pseudomonadota > Alphaproteobacteria > Rhizobiales > Xanthobacteraceae > Pseudolabrys. The sequence goes on from JBEVFG010000054.1 coordinate 4,649, forward strand.
ATCTCGCTTTGCACGGCGAGGTCGTTCAGTAGACCTAGCGGTTGGGGCGGAACCCGGCACCGTCCCCTCCGTCGAGGCCCCGGTT
>JBEVFG010000055.1:0-3127 GCA_040512415.1 Pseudolabrys sp.
GCAAGATCACGCGGGCTGTAGCTGCCATTGAAACGGGCCTGCAGGAGACGCTTTATTTGGGCAATCTCGACTCAAAGCGAGATTGGGGACACGCGCGCGATTACGTCGAGGGTATGTGGCGAATTCTTCAGCACGACGAACCTGATGACTTCGTGCTGGCGACAGGCGAGACCCATACCGTGCGCGAATTCGTCGAACTGGCGTTTGCGGAGATCGGCCGCGTCGTTGCGTGGGAAGGCCGGGGCGCCCATGAAATCGGCCGCGATGCCCGAAGCGGCAAGGTGTTGGTGCGGATCGATCCGCGTTATTTTCGGCCGACCGAAGTCGATTTCCTTCTGGGCGATGCATCAAAAGCGTTTGCCAAGCTGGGATGGCGTCACAGCACAGGATTTCGAGACCTCGTTGCGGAGATGGTCGCGACGGATTTGGATTGCGTGGACCGCGAGCGATGGCGCATGGACCGCTCTGCATAGAGTTCGCAATCATTCAGTGCGCGACGTGATCCTCAATCGGTGACGTCAGGAGGGCGCGCTCAACCGCGGACTTCAAGCCGCATAGCGCCCTGTGAAGAACGATCAGGAGTTCGCGATCCGCCTCGGAAAGATTGGTATGAGCGCCTTCCTCGACCGCACGGCATAGCTCTAAAAAATCCAGTCGCTCATTAGACATTGAAACCCCCTTTTCGACTGTGCAACCGGGTTGCAAGTGGGTGCGCAAATCAAGCACCGGGACCAAATGAAAAATTGACCAATTGTCTCTGCAGGTAATGTTCGCGTGTACTACGGCAGCACGGTGTCCGCATGGTTCAAATACACCAGACCGGTGGCAGCGTCTTTTATTACAATCGTTTAGTGATACCCATGTTGCAGTTGCGTCGCTCGATGAAAGCCGCAGATTACGACACACGCGGTGTGACTCGTCATGAGTTTCGTTGCAAAAGCCAAGCAACGAGCGCGGCCTGTCGGTTCGTTCCCGTTTTCGCAAACAGTGCCGCAAGCTGCTTGCGTGCCGTGTTGATCGATATTCCGACCTGCTCACTGTAATCGGCCAAGGTCTGACCATCCAGGAGGGCCATCGCGAGCCGCGCCTCCGCCGCGGTAAACGGAGCGGCGGACAAATCGACGACGCTCGATTTCGTCATCAGCAAAACAAGGGCTGTTTGCCGGTCGCCCGCGGGAAGCTTTGCGATCACGATGGAAATGCGCTTTTCGCTTTCCGTCGTTCGGCAATGCACCGGGCCGCCGATAGGCTCGTGGCGTTCAAATACCGTGTGTAGAGCCGACAGAAAATCCATCTGGCCGTCGGCATCCTTCACCCGCAGCTTACCCAAGGCATCGATCGAGATCAGCACCCCCTCCCTCAACAGATTTTCAGCAGGTGGATTGACGGCCTTGACGGTGCGACTTTGAGAAATGAGCAGCGCTCCACAGGCAAACTGCGCGGGGAGGGCCGCCTGCGCATTGTCGGCTCTTGTGGTCTTCGAAAGTGCCACCGCACGTTTCAAGTGCGGAGCTAGCAGCTCGAAGTGCTTTGCGTAGCGGTCGGCGCGTCGCCCAATGCGATTGTCGCTTGGCGCAATTTCCAGGATGACCAATTCCTTGCCCTCGTTGTGGACCACGCAGGCGACGTGGTCGGGGGTGATACCCTGCGGCTTCATCCACTCGTGATAGAGATCGGTGTCCAGAACATCCGACTTGCTCAATGCGAATGTCGTCGGGCGCTCATCAAGACGAGGAACCTTGCCGAAGCTTTGTATGGCGTAAGGCGTGAGACTGGAAAAATGCTCTTGATAGCTGAGGATATACTCGGCGCCGTTGCCGGGAGCCTGCGCGAATGGAACCGCTTGGGTTTCGATATCGAAGAAATGGAGAACGCCACTCGCTCCATCGAATGGCTTCATCAACGCTTGAAGGAAAACGGGCCAAAGATTCCGGTCGACAGCGGCGCCATAGAGAAGGTCAAGCAGCGCAGGCAAATCCTTCGCCACGAAGTCGCCGACGGTCATACCGAATTACTTCATACAAAGAGATTGCCGCTCGCCCGAAGAAGCGGAAAATTGACTCAAGATTGACCATAAGCGGGCTCAAAAGCAATAGTCTTTATACGCCGTTTTTTCGGTGCGGTCGTATGGCGCATTTCGCGGTTATGCAGCGCGCGGCCCGGCATCGACTTTGGCGGCCACTCGTTCAGCGGCGAGGCCACGGTTCGACGACATCAGTCTCATCATTTGGTGGTATTCGGCAACTCGTGGTCCAGATCGAAGGCTTTGCATCCGCCCGCGCGCAAAAGAGCATTCACGCCGTCGGCATCGTAGCGTAATTCCGAAATCTTTGCCGATTTCTGGACATCGACGGTCTTTTGTCCTGAAAACATATCGAAGAGCGGCGTCGACGGTCCCTGCGCCGTCGCCTGGAGCGCTTTGATCTGGCTTATATGATCGCGAACATATGCTTGCGGTGCCGCGCACGGATCGACCGAACCAGTGGCAGCAGGTTGTTTGTGGTGTTTGGCCCAAGCTGGACTGGAGACGTAGAAACAGACGGACGCTACCAGACACGACGCGACGAAAAATGTGGACCCCCGGTCCCTCATGTCGTTGCTCCCGGCTTATTTCCCTCGCGCAGCGTCACGACGATAGCCGCTCGAACTGCGCCCTCAATACGCCCGACGGCCGATATATAGGTCGAAGGGCAGAGTCGCCCAAGCGCACGTGATCAGAAATTGGCCGCATGTTGGCAAACTTGTCACGCCATGACGCCGGCCGGGAGCCGAGAGTCGTTCGAAAACTCGCGGTTCAAATTCGTTAGCTCAAATGGCGTTCGATCCAATCCGCTGCTGAAAGCCCGCTTTGCCAAGCGCCGTGCGCGGTTGAGAAATTCTCCGGCGAGCAGGCTTCCCCTGCCAAGCACAGGCGTTCACTTACGGGGCGGGCGAGCACGGCTCGAGCGGCGGCGTGGCCCGGAAGTGCATGACTGTAAGAGCCGCGGATGAACGGCTCCTGGCCCCAACGGGTCACTGCAAGCGGCGACAGTCCCCGCGCGAAATCGGAGCCGAGCAGATCGCGCAATTCACCGATGGCGAAGGAGACGGCTTCCGCCTCGCCCGCCTTTTCCAGGCTGCGGGCCCA
>JBEVFG010000056.1:0-3782 GCA_040512415.1 Pseudolabrys sp.
TGCGAAGCGGCCGCTTTAGGGTCTACTTAGCGTATGGCCATCACAGCGTGTCACGTCGGAATGCTACAAAAACATTTACACACCGGACCTAAATATTGGACAAAACGCGGGCTTCGATGCGCAAAAGTAGCGACGACCTCAAGGCTAGGCTGACAGATGGTATTTGAAGGGACTTTCGGCGCCGGTGTAGTGATCGCGACTGTTGCGGGCCCCCGCAACCAACTGATTTTTTTCGATAAATTTTCGCGGTGAATGTACCAAAGTCCTCTTAAAATGGTACGCCGCTGGTATGCAAACCAACGAACGCATACCCTCGCACTGCAGAGGTCATGGGGCGATCTCGCATCGCTTTGGCGATTGCGGCGTGATAGGCGGACCACCTTTTGCGTTGAAAGCCTTCAGCATCCTCTTGAAGACGGCATCGGGTACAACGCTAAGCCTGCACTCCCACTCAGCCTTGCTCCTAGCAGCGCTATGAAGTTTGCCGCTTGAAGTTGCGAACGAGAATCGTAGAGGCGCTGTCCAGGCATCTCGGTGCGCAAATTTCTATTTCCAACGCTGAGCTGGAGCGGCCATTTACATCAGTCACGAAGAGTTCCAAGCTGACAGGCCAAAAGGTCCGCCGCCCTGTGCCCCTTCTGCTTATTCTGTCACGTATGGGACATTCCCAGTGTCGGCGGTCGCTAATTGCGGAGCATGGATTTGCCCCCGCCGTGAAGTCCGGTCATTCCGGCTTAATTGGCGCGCCGTCCTCGCCGGGCGTGCCGAATACCTGGACGCCTTCGATCGCTTTCTGCTGCAGCGCCCGCCATTCGGAGAGCTGATCACATAAGGATGGGCGTGGCGGGCTCGCGTTTTTGGCGCAGCGGAGGGATACAAAGTTCTGCAGGCCCATCGAGAGCTGCAGCGAGTAATCGGTCGAATAGAGCTGTGTGTCGCTAAACACCGAGCCGCCGGGAACGTTGCCGAAGTACGTCATGCGCAGGCTTTGCGCGGTCTCGGGATGTCTCTCGGCGTCGAGCTTCAGTACGGCGCCATTGGCTGCAAATTCCGCAAGTATCGGCACCATTGGGAAGCCCGCCGTCTGATGGCAGCCCATGCAGGAGCTTTTCGGGTTATCGACCGGGCCGGCGAGGCGACCGCCGAATCCAAGATGATTGAAGCTCAGTGGCGGGGTAGCGAGATCCTTCACAGCCTGGCGATTGATCCACTGCTCGGTCAATTTGTCGTAGTCGCAGGGACCATTCGGACCGTTGCAGGTCTCTGCGAACGTGACCGTCGGGTTGTTACCCCACTGCAAGCCGAGAGGTGTCATGCGGTCCCATGGCGTTTTCCCCTTAGCATTGCCGTCGTAGCCATAGGTTCCGAGCAACCAGCCGGTCGTACTCCGCTCGTCGCGAACCTGAAGGTCGATCTGGATGAGGCGCACCTTGTCGACGCGGCGTTCATACCGCGACAGCGGCCCGACGTTTCGATAACGCGGGCTCCTGTTGATGTAGATATCGGCATCCCATTCCAAGGCTCCCTTGACGGTCGGAAGCTCCGACTCGCTCACCGTCGAAAACAGAAGTTTGATGACAAAGGCGCCGTCAGGGAAACTGTTGAATCCCGTCGGATCAGGATTGAGCGCACCGGGTTTTGGGTCATCGGGGTCGCAATAGACCTGACCGATGCCGAACGCATAGCGGTCATTGACGTAGGCTTGTGCCCAGGTATCGACGAACTCCAATTGCTTGTCGCCGAATGTGTTGCCGGCGGAGTCGAACTCGTGCGTCAGGCCGTGAACGTACTCGCGACCATCGGTTCCCGGCCAGTCGGAAGCGACCTCGGTGTTCCAGTCCATCCAGGGCGCGCCATACCATTTCCGCGTCGTGTTATCCTGAACGTAAAAATCGACGGCGACATTGCCTTCGAGGCCATAATCTAGAAGTGCGCGAAGGTAGGCCTCAGGATCGACGGGGCCGCCATCCTTGAAGGCGATCTTCAGCCACGGATAGGCTTCCTTCGGCGGAACGTCGGACGGGTAGTCCTGGCTCAACTTGAAAACGCGGCCCTTATAATCAGGAGACGGGTCGCCGCCCTTGCCCTGCAGATAGTAGTCCTTGAATGCACCGCGCTTACAGTCCTTGCGCGCAAGGGAATTGCGTAGGGCATCGCTCGTCGCGCCCGCGGGCCCGGCAAAAAACGAAATGATCGGCAAAATGAGTGCAAGAATGATCGGACGCGCGAACGATTGCATATTAGATCAGACCCCTGAGAAAAGCCGCCGCCAACAATCGTGCGCGCCGCTAATCGCATGGTATCGGATCTCCTGCGTGCATTGCCTCGAGCTTTCCAACTGCCTTAGAACGCGGTTAGGAAAGTGTGAAAGGCCATCAGGCCTTCCCGAGTGACGGTTTCAGCGCCTCTCAGCGTCAGGCTTGATTGGCCAAACGCTTCTTAGGATTTGCCATGAGCTGCTCGGAGCTACTGATTAATCGATGCATGGAGCGAGCGTTTTTCGGCGCATGAGCCTCATAGTCATTATTGAAGTAGACCCACGATCGTTTTGCGCCGCTCGCTCGAATGCGCTCAGCCCAATCCGCAAGTTCGCTTTTTGAGTAATCGTGCTTGTACCAGTTTTGCGCACCGTGCATGCGCAGATAAATATCGTCTGAGGTCCTTATGATGTTGTCGGGAAGCCTGGGCGCGCTGCAGGAACAAAAGATCGTGCCGGCCTCGCGAAAAGCGGCATAAACCGTCTCGTTCCACCAACTTGCGTGGCGGAATTCGACGACATTTCTTCTCGCGGGATCGAGCTGGCCGAGGATCGAAGTAAGCCGCGCCTTGGTGTAATGAAAACTGGGCGGAAGCTGGAACAGAAAACAACCCATGCTCTCGCCAAGAATATCGGCGATAAACCCAAAATCCTTCATCAGGGTTTTGGTGTTTTTAAAGCGTTTAATATGAGTGATGATTTCGCAAACTTTCACCGTGTAAACGAACTTGCGCTTACCAGCCTGACGTTTCCATGCTTGGACATTTGCAACGGTCGGCCAGGAATAAAAAGAGGCGTTTATCTCAACCGTATCGAAGCGTTTTGCGTAATACGCGAACCACTCGGCAGTCGGAAGTTCCGCCGGGTAAAATGAACCTGACCACTTCCAGTAAAACCATCCGGAGCAGCCAACGTAGGCTGCCGCATGATGGCGACCGCCCTCCAGGTTCCGTCCCAACTCATTGTTCGCCGCTAATCGCGCAGCATGCATTTTAGCAGCTCGGCCAATATTATTCTTGCGCTGAAGTTCCCGCCGCAACCGACGCCGCTCGCGACGCTCTTCAAGCGTCAATCGCGCGTTAGCCTTTTCCTTTTGCAACTGAGGCACGGAGGATATCCTTCGGTCTCCTAAAGAATGACACGACCGACCGGGTTCCGCGTTGCAGCCCCGCTTCGCTCTAAGGATCGAATGACGAGGCTGCCAGGCTCAGAAACTCTATCGCCCTGAAGAGAATGTTGACCTAGGCCGTCGCCTCCTAACGGGGCGCTCTTTTGGTCTCTGGTTTGAACGAATGCCCGTGCTGGCGCGTTCTTGGGATTAGCACACCGAGTGCACGACTTAACCGCCCTGTCAGCAAACTGCGTGATCACGTCCGAAAAAGAAAAACACTTGGCTCAGCTCGGGCGAATGCTCGTGGCGGAAGGCTATAGTTTCACGACCGTAACGCCTGAGACGCACAAGCGGATCTTGCAGCGCGGCGCTGAAGGATCGAGCCTGAGGGATATTTTCGGCTGGAACAAGCGT
>JBEVFG010000057.1:0-4345 GCA_040512415.1 Pseudolabrys sp.
TAACTTTTGGATTGAGACTGCGGGTTCGCCTCTAGAGGGGAACCTGGGAAGGCAGTCCGTTCTGCGTAGTGCCACAACGCAGAGCGGCTGCCATCTCCATTTCGAATGTCCGCTTACGGCGAAAGCGGCATTCCCATCGCCACCGTTAGCGGGCGACAGCATTAAGCGCCAGTAGAGCAAAAAATAAACAGCCCAAAGACCAACCAAAAATCCGCGCTGCGTGTCTTTCGCTCATGGAGCGACAACAGCCAAACTGAACAAAAGTTCAGGGTTCGGTTCGTGGCTTCGCCGCCTCAGCCTGCATGCATTTTGGAACCTAACGCGACGTCTCGATTTATCGGGTCCTACAGAGGAGGAAACTCATGCTGAAGAAACTCGTGTTGGCGACTGCCGCAGTGGGACTTCTGATGTCTACGGCCAGCGCCGAGTATTACATTGTTCAGGAGAAGGCGACGAAGAAGTGCAAAGTCGTTGAAACACGCCCGACCGAAACGACCTGGATCCAGATTGGTCCGGCGGCCTTCAAGACCCAAGCCGACGCCCAAAAGCAGATCAAGACCGTCTGTGTAGAGAAACGTTAGTCGTATCAGTGAGTCTCAACGAGGCGCGGCCGACGTTACCAATGTCGGCCGCGTCAACGCCCATCCGGTTTGGCGTAATGGATGGGGCCATCGACGTCACTACCGCGGCCGTTGGTGCCCATAGCGGACATCGGATGCCGTCGCCCGTGGTTTTGACGATACGGCCACGGTGCTCGGTTATCTTGGGATCGATCAACTCCTTGCGATGCGCCTTTAGCTGTCGAAGGGTCCCCTCTTCACCCATCAAGGAGTGCGTGCCGTACAGAGGGTCTAGCAGCGCCGAGCCTCCTTGATCGCATTCCTAAGGCGGGAACATTTGGTTCAAGGAGTCACTTGTATAGGCGATGCATACAGCCTTGGAGAGGAAGCATTTAAGTGGCACGCTAGCCCCGTTTTCTGGCGTGCCGGGTACTGCAGCACTCAACCCTTCAGACCGGGCCCTGGTGAAGCTCGGACAAGACCTCAAAAAAAGGGGCTACCAGTTCACCACAATCACACCCGCAAGCCATGACAGAGTTAATGCCAGGCCAGCAAAAGCGCAAACGTCTCTCGCTGATATATTCGGATGGAGCGACATCTTTACCGCCGCGCACATCCCGACGCAGGACCTCGCCCGACTAGCCACGGCTGGCGCATTGGAGTTCATCGGCGCTGCCTACCGAAGTTCTGTCCGTTTCTCGACATTGGGTGATCAACTGTTCGCCCATTCCGCGTTTCCCACCGAGCAATCTGACGCGGTCTTCTTTGGACCCGACACGTACCGCTTCATGCGATTTATCCGGCAATCGTGGGGCACGATGAAACATGGGCCCTCGCGTGGGTTGAGGGTTCTTGACGTCGGCACCGGCAGCGGAGCGGCAGGCCTGCAGATAGCCTCACTCGTCGCGGCAAAAGGGGGAGGCGTTGTTACTCTGAGTGATATTAATCGGCGGGCGCTTCGGTTCAGCCGAATCAATGCAGCGATTAACGATGTTCGCGATGTTGCGATCATCGAAAGTGATCTGTTCGCCAATATTGACGGCGACTTCGACCTGATCGTCGCTAATCCGCCGTATCTCGTCGATCCCTTGGCGCGAGTTTACCGCCATGGCGGGGGCCAACTGGGATTCGAGCTTTCCATCCGGATCGTCGAGGAGGGCGTATCGCGGCTGTCCCCCGGAGGGCGCCTCCTTCTCTATACAGGCTCGGCCATCGTCAACGGGACCGATGTTTTTCGCGAGGCGCTTTTATCTTGCCTCGCCTCGCGCCGAATGCGGTTGGCTTACGAAGAAATTGATCCTGACGTATTCGGCGAGGAGCTTGAGCACCCTCCTTACGATCGCGTGGACCGGATCGCTGCTGTGGGTGTCGCCATCGATCGCGTTTAAGGAGCGTGCTATGAACCGGGTACCAACAGAATGGACGAAATGGGCAAAAAATTTGACAGGTCCGCATTTTGCGCACTTCCAGACCCAACTTACCAAACATAACACCGTACGATTCGAACCAGGGCTTCCCGAAGACGCGGCTGCGCATCAGTTGGTGCGCGAAGCCCATGTCGCGCAGGCCGAGATTACATTCGTGGAATCGCTGCGCAAAGCCATCGCGCCGCAAACCGTTGACATCCCTTCAGACGTCGACGGATTTATTGCTTGGTTCGAACAGCTCAAGGAGACGGGGCCAGGACAAGGCGATCCTCTCTTCCCTTGGCTCGCCTGCGAGGCGAGCCTCGAACAGATGAGCTGGTTCCTCTTGCAGGAAGTCGCCGGCGAGGCGGGATTTGAAGACCTTCTAGCTCTTACGCAGGTGAAAATGCCGGTGCACGCAAAACTGGAAATGGCTCGTAACTTTTGGGATGAGATGGGGCGGGGGTCCGGCAAGGGTATGCATGGCCCCATGCTCGCGCGGCTCGCCGATCACTTTAAGATTTCACCGACGCCTGAGACGGTGGTCCCGGAGTCGCTGGCGCTTGGCAACACGATGATCGCCTTGGCCGGCCATCGCCGCTATGCATTCCATTCAATCGGTGCCCTCGGCGTGATCGAGATGACGGCACCAACTCGCGCAGCCTATGTAAACGAAGGCCTGCGGCGGCTCGGCGTGCCGGCCAGGAGGCGGCATTATTTTGCTGTTCATGCAATCTTGGATGTAAAGCATTCGGAAGCTTGGAATCGGGAAGTGTTGCGGCCATTGGTCGAGGAAGATCCGAGGCGAGCGAGAGCCATCGGGGAAGGCGCGGTAATGCGGCTTTGGCACGGCGCACGGACATTCGAACGATACCGATGGGAATTTAATTTTGGCCGGACCGGTAGGATCGCGGCTTAGTTCACAGCCGAGGCGGCATGCGTTTTCTGGGTATCGGCGACTATTGCGATCTGAGCTCCCTCTATCTGCGACTTCTTGCCGAAGGTCACGACGTCAAGGTTCATATTGCCGAGGACTTGTGCCGCGACGTCCTCGCCGGATTTGTGACACGTGTCGAACACTGGCGCGATGAACTCGCCTGGGTACGCGAAGCCGGCGATGAAGGCATCCTTCTGTTCGAGAATGCTACCGGGGATCGCGGGCAAGTGCAGGACGCATTGCGTCGCGATGGATTCCACGTCATCGGTGGTAGCGCCTACGGGGACAAATTGGAAAGTGATCGCGCGTATGCGCAAACGGTCCTGGGTAAGCTCGGCCTTTCAACTTGCCCGGTTTACGATTTTCACGACGCAGGCAGCGCGGTTGAATTTCTCGAACATAATCCGGGACGCTATGCCGTTAAATTCAATGGCCCCCGGGACAGCTTTGTCGGCACGCTGAAAGACGGTCGCGATGTTCGAGCCTTCCTTGCCAACCTTTCAACAGACGCGCCGGGTTTTATCCTGATGCGCCACGTACAAGGCATTGAAATGGGCGTGGGCGCCTACTTTAATGGGGAGCGGTTTCTCAAGCCATCATGTCTTGATTGGGAACATAAGCGGTTTTTTCCCGGCGACCTCGGCGAACTCACCGGCGAGATGGGAACGATCGTCACTTACGAGCACGCGGCCCACGTTCACGATCTGACGTTGGGGCGCATGGCGCCACTTCTCCAAAAAGCTGGATACTGCGGATACATCAATCTCAATACGATCGTGAACGAGGAAGGAATTTGGCCGCTCGAATTCACCTGCCGCTTTGGCTACCCCGGCTACGCCATTCTCGATCCGTTGCAGAAAACCCCGTGGGGCGAGCTCTTTCGTCGAATGGTCACCCGCACGGGTGACAAATTTGAGACGCGCGCCGGCTTTGCCGCCGGCATTGTGATGACCAGTCCACCATTCCCCTACGCGCGGAACCTCGTAGCAGAGCCTATAGGGTTGCCGATCGTGTTCGAGGGTGTCTCGGATGAAGAGCGACGGCATCTCCACTATGGAGAAGTCGCGCTGGCAGATGGACAGCTCGTGACCAGCGGTGCTTTCGGCTGGACCATGGTGGTCACCGGAACAGGGGTCACTGTTCGCGAAGCACGCGACCGCGCCAATGCCCTGGCAGAGCGTGTCGTCATTCCCAATGGTAGGTACAGAAGGGATATCGGAGACCGGCTCATCGGCGGGGAACTCGATCGTTTGGCCGAGCTGGGAATTTTATGAACACACGATCTGCAGTGCGCGTCTCCTACATCCAAAAGCAACCCGTTGCCGGTATCTTTAGTAGAATTTCCCCCCTTACAATGCATATTCTAATCGATATTTGGCGCGCAACATGTTCGTAATCAAAACGCGCGTTGGGCCGAGTCCGATACACGGAATCGGGGTGTT
>JBEVFG010000058.1:0-7683 GCA_040512415.1 Pseudolabrys sp.
ATCTCGCCGGACCACTGCTGTTTTTGGCGTCGAAGGCGTCGGATTTCTACACCGGCCATATTCTCTATGCCGACGGCGGCTACACCGCAGGATAACGATGGCGAAACCGCGCATTGCCGTGATCGGTGCAATAAGCCAGGGAGGTGACAATGAATGACCGTAGCACGATTTCCCGCCGCACGCTGGTCAAGTCCAGCCTCGGTGCAATCGCCGCTCCCACCGTTCTGCGCGTGCTGCCGGCAGAGGCGCAATCGCAGGTCATCAAGATCGGCCATGTCAGCCCCAGGACCGGCCCGCTGGCCGGCTTCGGAGAAGCCGATGGTTTCATCCTCGATCAGGTGCGCGCCATCTTGGCTAAAGGCCTAGAAAATGGCGGCAAGACCTACAAAGTCGAGATCATCCCCAAGGACAGCCAGTCGAGCGGCAACCGCGCGGCGGAAGTGGCATCCGAGTTGATCCTCGGCGACAAGGTCAACCTTATCGTCGCCTCGGCAACGCCGGACACGACCAATCCGGTCTCCGATCAGGCCGAGGTCAACGAGGTGCCGTGCATCACCACCAATTGCCCTTGGCAGCCCTATTTCTTCGGGCGCAAAGGCGATCCGAAGAAAGGCTTTACCTGGACTTACCATTTCTTCTGGGGACTCGAAGACGTCATCGCCTCATTCCTCGCGCTGTGGGATGAGCTGCCGACAAACAAGGTGGTCGGTGGTCTTTTCCCGAATGATGCCGATGGCAATGCGTGGGGCGATCCGAATCTCGGGCTCCCGCCTGCGCTGGCCAAGGCCGGCTACAAACTGCACGACCCCGGCCGTTACCAGCTCATGAACAGCGATTTCACGTCGCAGATCTCGGCGTTCAAGGCAGCCGGCGCGGACATCGTCACCGGCAACATGATCCCGCCGGATTTCGCGACGTTCTGGTCGCAGGCCGCACAGCAAGGCTTCAGGCCGAAGATCGTCACAATCGGAAAGGCGCTGCTGTTCCCGTCGGTTATCGAGTCGCTGGGCGAGCGCGGCAATGGCCTCAGCAGCGAGATCTGGTGGACGCCGCACCATCCCTTCAAATCAGGTCTCACCGGTCAAAGCTGCCAGCAGCTGACCGATGCATACACCAAGGCGTCGAACCGCCCATGGACGCAGCCCATCGGCTTTCAACATGCCCTCTTTGAAGTTGCCATCGATGTGCTCAAGCGCTCGAAGAATCCGGGCGATCCCAAGTCCATCCTCGACGCGATCGTGGCCACCAACTACCATTCGATCGTTGGGCCGATCCAGTGGACCGGCGCGCCGGTCAAGAACGTCACCAAGACGCCATTGGTGGCTGGCCAGTGGCAGCGCAAGAACGGAAAATTCGATCTCGTGATCGCCGAGAACAAGACGGCACCGAATATTCCGGTCGGAGGAAAGCTGCAGCCTATTTCGTAACCGCCGCAATGGCTGCGATCCTTGCACTCGAGAAGATCTCGAAACGATTCGGCGCCGTCGTGGTGGCCGACGAAATCGACTTGTCGCTGAGCGATGGCGAAGCCCTGGGCATTATCGGACCCAACGGTGCGGGGAAGACGACGTTATTTGGAATCGCAACCGGTACGGTAAGGCCCGATTCCGGCCGCGTGCTGTTCGCGGACAATGACGTGACTAGGCTGCCGGCGGAACGACGCTGCCGGATGGGTCTGGCGCGATCATTCCAGATCCCGCAACCGTTCTCGGGCATGAGCGTGTTCGAGAACGTCGTGGTGGCTGCCGCGTTCGGTGCCGGCGAGCGAGAAGCCGCGGTCTACGATCGCTGCGCCGGGCTGCTCGAGCGTTGCGGCCTGGCAGAAAAAGCGAACAGGCGTGCGGGCGGGTTGACTCTGCTCGATCGAAAGCGTTTGGAATTGGCCCGCGCCCTCGCAACGAGTCCACGCGTGCTGCTGCTCGACGAGGTCGCCGGCGGCCTCACCGAGCACGAATGCGCAACGCTGGTTGCCCTTATCAAGGACGTACGCGCGAGCGGTGTCTCGATCATCTGGATTGAGCACGTCGTGCACGCTTTGCTCGCCACCGTCGATCGGCTCGTGGTCCTGCACGGCGGCAAATTCATCGCCGGCGGCGACCCGCACAGCGTCATTCGTAGCCCGCAAGTAGCTGAAATCTACATGGGAATTGACGCCGATGCCTGACGGCCCGCTACTCAAGATCATCGCCGTCGACGCGTTCTATGGCGACTTCCAGGCACTCTTCGGCGTTTCGCTTAGCGTCGGCACCGGCCAGGTCGTCGCTGTTATCGGTGCGAACGGTGCCGGCAAGAGCACGCTCCTCAAGTGCATCGCCGGCCTGATGCATCCGTCGCGTGGCGAAATTCTTTTCGAGAGCGTCGCCACCACGAACAGGCCGGCCTTCGAAGCGCTGAAGCGTGGAATTGCGCTTGTCCCCGAAGGACGCAGGCTTTTTCCGTCGTTGACGGTCGAGGAAAATTTGCTGATCGGCGGCCAGTCGCGTCGCCCAGGGCCGTGGACATTGGCGCGCGTGTACGAGCTGTTTCCGATTCTGGCCGAACGGCGAAATCTTCCCGCGCCGGCACTCTCGGGCGGCCAGCAGCAGATGGCGGCCATCGGGCGTGCATTGATGTCCAATCCGAGATTGCTGCTGTGTGACGAGATCAGTCTTGGGCTCGCGCCTATTGTCGTGCGCGACATCTACGCCCGCCTGCCGCAAATCACAGCCGAAGGCTTGTCTCTCGTCATCGTCGAGCAGGACATCGTTCAAGCCCTGCGCGCGGCGAGCCAGGTCTATTGCCTGCAGGAGGGCCGCGTCGCACTGCAGGGCGCCGCACGCGACCTCACCCGCGAAAAAATTTCAGCCGCCTATCTCGGGGTTTGACGATATGCAATGGTTAAACGTCATCTTGCAGGGCGTGCTGATCGGCGGCTTGTACGCAATGTTCGCAGCTGGCTTGTCGCTGATTTTCGGCGTGATGCGATTGGTGAATATCGCACATGGCGACCTTATCGTGCTTGCAGCCTACATCTCGCTTATGGCCACGCAGGCTTTCGGCATGGATCCCCTCACCTCGTTGCTGCTCGTCGTGCCCGCCATGGCACTGATCGGCTACGCGTTGCAACGCGGCCTGCTCAACTACACCCTGGGCGAGGACCTGCTGCCACCATTGCTGGTGACGTTTGGTCTCTCCATCATCATCCAGAACGGATTACTCGAGTTGTTCACCGCCGACAGCCGCAAGCTGCACGCAGGCGCCATCGAAATCCAGACATTCCAGCTGGCGCAGAACCTCTGGATCGGCGCGCTGCCGCTGATTCAATTCGTGGTCGCCGTGGCAGTCATCGCGGGACTGCAACTCCTGTTCTACCGCACGGCGCTTGGTCGCGCGTTACGCGCGACGTCCGACGATCAGACCGTAGCCCAGCTGACCGGACTCGATACGCGTCACATCTTCGCGGTGGCGATGGCCCTGTCATTGGCGGTGATCGCCATCGCTGGCGTCTTCCTGGCTGTGCGCGCCAATTTCGATCCGGCCATCGGACCCGCGCGACTGATCTTCGCCTTCGAGGCGGTGATCATCGGAGGGCTCGGCAGCATGTGGGGAACGTTGGCGGGCGGCATTATCCTCGGTGTCTCACAGGCGATCGGCGCCCAGATCGACCCCGGCTGGCAGCTGCTCGCAGGTCACATTGTGTTTCTCGCCATCCTTGCCGTCCGGCCGCAGGGCCTGTTTCCGAAGGTGTCGGGATGATTGTCGAACACGCAACACGTTCGAGCCGTATCGGGGTTGGGCTCATCGCCATCGCACTGGTCGTGCTCGCCTTGGCGCCCTACTGGGGCGACCGGCAGACGCTGCGGCTGCTTGCCGAGATGTTCACGTTCATCGCGCTGGCAAGCCTGTGGAACCTGCTCGCCGGATATGCCGGACTTGTCTCGGTCGGCCAGCAGGCTTTCGTCGGTCTCGGCGGCTACGTTTTGTTCGCGCTGGCGATGCTGCTCGATGTCAATCCGATCCTGGCGGTTTTTGTAGCCGGCCCGATCGGCGCTCTGGTCGCCATTCCAGTGGCCTTGCTGATTTTTCGCCTGCGTGGCGCCTACTTTGCGATCGGGACATGGGTCGTGGCCGAGGTATTCAGGCTGCTCGCGTCGCAGATCTCGGTCCTCGGAGGTGGTTCCGGAATCAGTCTTCCGGCATCGGTGGTACTCACAATGGCGCCGAGCAGACAGATGCGCGAATTCGAAATGTATTGGCTTGCGCTCCTTCTGACGGTCGCTACCCTGGCAGCGATCTTTGTGCTGCTGCGCTCGCGTCACGGCCTCGCGCTGACCGCTATTCGTGACAATGAATTGGCCGCACAGAGCACCGGAATTGGCGTGTGGGGCATCAAGTTCGCGGTCTACGTCCTGACAGCCTTCGGCACCGCGATGGTCGGTGCCTTCATCTTCCTGCAGAAGCTGCGCATCTCGCCCGACACCGCGTTCAGCGTGAACGATTGGACCGCGTTCGTCATTTTCATCACCGTCATCGGCGGCATCGGCAGGATTGAAGGGCCGATCATCGGCACGATCGTCTTCTTTGCTCTGCGGCAGTCATTCGCTGGCCTCGGCAGTCTCTACTTGCTCATGATGGGCGCGGTTGCCATCGTCGTGATGCTGTGGGCGCCAAAAGGGCTTTGGGGAATGATCGTTGAGCGGCTCGGTTGGCAGATCCTGCCGCTGCAGCGGCATTTAGTGCTGAGAAAAGATGCGAGAGGAAAATCATGACCATTGTCGACATCTATTGTCATATTTACCCGGACCGTTTTTTCCGGGAGATGACCAAGGCCGCACCAAACCTCGAAAACATCGGGAAAAGGCTGCGCGGTGTGACCAAGCTGTTCGATCTTGATGCCCGCTTCAAGGAAATGGATGAGTTCGGTGACTACCGCGAGATCATCTCTTTGCCGAACCCTGCCATCGAAGACATCGCGTCTCCCGATGTCGGCCTTAACCTCGCACGCATCGCCAATGACTCGATGGCCGAGCTTTGCCGGAAGCATCCGGATCGTTTCCCGGCGTTCGCGGCCGCGCTGTGTCTTACCGATGTCGAAGGCTCGGTTGGCGAAGCCCGCCGCGCCATCAAGGATCTCGGCGCGCGCGGCGTGCTGATCTATACCAATGTCGCCGGCGAGCCGCTCGACCAGCCGAAGTTCGAGCCGATTTTCACGACGATGGCCGAGCTCGACCTGCCGATCTGGCTGCATCCCGTCGGCACGGCCGCCATGCCGGATTATCCGGCCGAGAAAAGATCGCGATTTGAAATGTGGTGGTGCTTCCATTGGCCCTATGAGACTTCGGTCGCCATGGTGCGCCTGGTGTTTTGGGGACTGTTCGACCGCTATCCTAAGCTGAAGATCATCACGCATCATCTCGGCGGAATGATTCCTTACTACGACGGCCGCGTCGGCGCCGGCCTGAAGGTTCTTGGCCAACGGACTTCGGACGAGGACTATTCAAAAATCCTGCCGTCGCTGAAGCGGCCGCACATGGACTATCTGCACGGGTTCTATGCCGACACGGCAATGTTCGGCGGCGGCCCGCACGCAACGAGATGCGGGCTCGAATTTTTCGGCGCTGATCAGGTGGTCTATGCAACCGATACACCGCTCGGCCCGATTGCGCCGACGATCAAGACCGTCGACGCACTCGGACTTTCAGACGCGGACCGCAAGAAGATCTTTTCCGGCAACGCGGGAAAGCTGCTCAATATGAAGTTTCAATAACGCGCGGACGGTTACGCCGGCTTTTTCTTCTTTTGATCCTTGCCTGAACCGACACCACTGACCGGTGTCCAGCTCGGCGGGTCGCTCGCCGGAAAGCTTTCATCGGAATCGATCACAACCTGATCTTCCTTGCGCGCGATTCGCTCGCGTTCTTTCTCCGCGTGATTTTTCGGTCTTTCCGACATTGAAAACTCCCATTCGTTTCAGGGGGATAACCGCCAGGACGGCACAGAAGTTCCAAGGGGGGAGATTCGCTCTCCGGGCAGCGGGTTCCGTTACAAGTCCTGCTTGATCCAGGCGCCCTGCACGTCCTCGCACCAGTTGCCGACATTCCACTCGCCCCAGGCGCCGAGACCGCCCAATTCGTCCGGCCCGCAATAGACGGGCACATGGATAACCGAAAGTCCGTCGTGTTTGTGTGCGGTCTTCAAGGCGTTGCTCAGGGCCTCAGCGCTGTCGCCGCCGGAGACAGCAAGGACACCTGACACAGCTGCAGCAACACTCTTGTAGTCGACCGCAACCTGGTCATTCGTGCGAAATTCGGCCTGATATTGCGCCACCTGCAGACCGGTGATCGCGGCCATGCGCCGGTTGTCGAAAATCACGATCATGCCGCGCACATGATGCTCAACAGCGTCGATGAGAATCTGCGGGTTCATCATAAAAGAGCCGTCGCCGCAGAATGCAATTCCATAACGCGGCTTTTCGGCCAGCGCCGCGCCGAGCAAGGCGCTCGCGGCGAAGCCCATATATGAAGCTCCGGCTTCGGTGAACGTGTCGCCGGTACGCTCGTCTTCGACGATCTGGAAACCATTTGCCTGGACGTCGCCGGCGTCGAAGAACTTTGCTGCGTCGATCTCTTTGGCAAAGTCGGCAACGATCTTGATCGCCGCGGGCTGCGTCAGCACCGGCTTCTGCCACACCTCATCGCGCAACGGCCCGCATGCGTAACGTTTTTGCTTGTAGACCGACCATTCGGCTTTCTTGGTGGAGCAGGTCTTGAGCCACGGCCCCTTGTTGCCGTTTGCCTTCAGCGCCTCGAGCTTGCCGGCAAGACGGCCAGCCACCGCACCGATATCGCCGACCAGCGCTACTGTCTTGTTGTAGTGAAGCGCATCCGCCAGATCGCCGTTGATGTTGATCACGGCCTGCGCGCGCTTGTATCCGATCCCGGAGCAATCCGCCTGACAGACGGCACGTGAGCCGATGGTGATCAACAAGTCGGCTTCGGCCATTGCATAATTGCCGCTGATCGAGCCTTTCGAGCCGCCGACATGCATGTTCTGTGCGTGCGCGTCCGGCAGCACTCCGGTCGAGCCCGGCGAAAGAATGACCGTAGCACCTGCGGTTTCCGCAAGCCGCCGCACCGCTGCATCGTGCCCGCGCGTACCGCCGCCGGCCTTGATCGCGACCTTTGTCGCCTTTGCAATCATGTTGGCCGCCTGGTCGATCGCCGCATCGCCCGCCGGCGCGAGTTCCGGCAGCTGGGGCCGCACTGGCAGCGCGGAAAGATTCACGGTGACCATTGCGGGCTGCGTGTTGAGCGGCAGCAGAAGATAGAAAGGCCCTGCACGATAAGGATGATTGACGCACAGACTGCCACGGCGCAGTGCATCGCGTAGCCCTTCCGGCGTGTGAAGGATGTAAGACTGGCCCATGACGGCCGTCATGCGACCGAACAGGCCCTGCTCCTCCTTCGGCACCTGCTGCATGTTGTAGCCTTCGCCGAAGGTCGTTTCGTCGCCGTAGATATGATAGACGCCGACGCCGTTCGATGCGGCAGCGAGCGAGCCAGCAAAGGCTTGCATGGCACCCGGCCCGATCGATGTGACCACCGCGGAAAGTTCGCCGTATTGCCAGCGCAATGCCGTCGCGGCATGCGCCATTTCGACCTCGTTGCGGCAGTTGATCGTCCGCGTGACGCCCTCTTCCTCGTA
>JBEVFG010000059.1:0-8471 GCA_040512415.1 Pseudolabrys sp.
GTCGGTACGCCCTTGAGCAGCGGCGACGGTTTCGGGCTCGATGTCGCCAGGACACGGATCTTGCCGTCATTGACCTGCCCTTGCACCGCCGGCGGAAAATCGACCTGCATCTGGACGTCGTTGCGCAGGAGCGCCACCACGATGTCGGGCGAATTCTTGTATGGAACGATCTGGACGTTGAGATCGGCCATCGATTTGAACAGCTCGGCGCCGAGATTTTGCGTGCCACCGACCGCGATCGTGCCGATGTTCAACTTACCCGGCTGCGCCTTCGCCGCCTTGATGAAGTCGCCCAGCGTCTTGTACTCGGACTCGCTGTTGACGACGAAGACAAGGTCGAAGGTGCCGACCATCGAGACCGGCTCGAAATCCTTAACAGGGTCGAAGGGCAGGCTCTTGAAGGCCGCGACGCTGATCGCGGTGCCGTTCGTCACCAGCGCCATCGTGTAGCCGTCCGGCGGCGCGGTGATCACGGCGCGCGCAGCGTTGATGCCGCCCGGGCCCGGCATGTTCTCGATAACGACGCGCTGGCCGAGCTTCTGGCTGAGCTTGTCGGCCATGATGCGCGAGGTCACGTCGGCGACGCCGCCCGCGCCGAACGGCAAAACGATTTTGATCGGCTTTTCGGGCCAGGCCGCTTTTGCTCCGCCCAACGGCGCAACCATCAGCGCCGCCACGGCCAGCACCGCGCACCGGCGGGTCGCCCGGAATATCCCATTGGTCATGTGCATCTCCTCCACGATCTTTGTTTTTTATGATCCAAAACCATAAAGCCGTGCCGGATCGTCTACCAGCAGGCGTTTTTGCGCCAGCGGATCGGGCGCGAATTGCGGCACCAGATCGACCAGATCGGCCTCGTCGGCCTCATGGGTCGCGTTCGGGTGCGGAAAATCGGTACCCCACAGCACGCGACCGGGCGCAGCCTCAACGAGTGCATGAGCGATGGGCACGGCGGCCGAATAAGGTGGCATTGAGATGCGCTCCGACCCGCAGACCTTGATCCAGCAATTTTCGAGACGCGAAAGCTCGATCAGCGTACGCAACGGCGGCTGATCGACACCGGCGGCCGAGGGCACGCGCCCCATGTGATCGACGACGAACGGCAGCGGCAGCTTTCGCATCATCTCCGAGAGCGGAATGATGTCGGGCGCATCGACATGCAAAACCACGTGCCAGCCACGACCCTTGATGCGGTCGATGACCCGGTTGAACACGGCCATGTCCGGTGCGCCGCCGAGGTGCTTCACGAAATTGAAGCGAACGCCGCGGACGCCGCCGGCATCGAGCTTGTCAAAATCCTTGTCGGTGAAGCCGTCGTTAACGATCGCGATGCCGCGATAACGTTTCGGATCCGACGCAATGCAGTCGAGCATCGCCGCATTATCGGTGCCGTGGCAACTCGCCTGCACGATGACCGCACGTTCGATGCCGAGATGCGTATGCAGCACGGCGAGCATTTCCCTTGGCGCATCCTCCGGCGTGTAGCGCCGGTTCGGCGCATAGGGAAATTTCGCGGCCGGCCCGAAGACGTGGCAATGGGCATCGCACGTGCCCGATGGAAGCTTGAAATGCGGCTTGCGACGATGTGAGAGAAAAGCATGCACGTTCATGGGCTGGCTTTAGCGAAGCGCAACCCGCGAGACAACCCTCAGAGCGGTGGCAAATCGCCCTGCGCCCAGCCGGCCTCTGCGGCGACCTGAAATTCGGAAAAGCCCCCGGCCGCAATCGCTTCGCGCATGCCCGCCATCAAAGTCTGATAGTAGGCAAGATTGATGGTCGAGAGCAGCACCGCGCCCAAGATCTCGTTGGCCTTGGTCAGGTGATGCAGATAGGCGCGCGAATAGGTGCGCGCCGCCGGATGCGCACTCTGGCCGTCGAGCGGCCGCGGATCGTGCGCATGGCGCGCATTGGCGAGATTGATCGCCCCGAAGCGCGTGAAGGCCATGCCGTGGCGGCCGTTGCGCGTCGGCAGTACGCAGTCAAACATGTCGATGCCGCGCCTCACAGCCTCGATAAGATCGTGCGGCGTTCCCACACCCATCAGGTAACGCGGCCGCTCCGCCGGCAAAGCGGGCGCCGTCTCGGCAACGATCTTGAGCATAAGCTCCTGCGGCTCGCCGACCGCCAGGCCGCCGATCGCATAGCCCTGGAAATTCATGCCGGTGAGCGCGCGGGCACTTTCGGCGCGCAACGCGAGGTCATCGCCGCCTTGCACGATCCCGAACAGCGCGTAGCCGTCTTTCGCGCGGCTCTCGAAAGCGCGTTTCGAGCGCTCGGCCCAGCGCAATGACAGCTGCATCGCGCGCGCGATGTCTTCGGACGAGGCGGGCAGCTTCAGGCACTCATCGAGCTGCATCGAAATATCGGCACCGAGCAATTCCTGGATCTCGATCGCGCGCTCGGGCGAAAGCGCCACCATGGCGCCGTCGAGATGGGAGCGGAACGTCACCCCGCGTTCGTCGATCTGGCGCAATTCGGACAACGACATCACCTGGAAACCGCCGGAATCGGTGAGGATCGGCAGCGGCCAGTTCATAAACTTATGGAGGCCGCCAAGCGCCGCGATGCGCTCGGCACCGGGGCGCAGCATCAGATGATAGGTATTGCCGAGGACGATGTCGGCACCGGTCGCACGGACGTCGTCCGGCATCAGGCCTTTCACGGTCGCCTGCGTCCCGACCGGCATGAAAGCCGGCGTCTGCACCTTTCCACGCGACGTGATGAGTTCGCCGCGGCGTGCGTCGCCGTCAGTATTGAACAACTGGAAGGAGAAGGGTTTGCTCATCGGCCGGCAGGATAAAGCAGACACGCGTCGCCGTACGAATAGAAGCGATAGCCGGCCTCGATCGCGTGGGTATAGGCGCGTTGTATGGTGTCGAGCCCGCTGAAGGCCGCGACCAGCATAAACAATGTCGAGCGCGGCAGATGGAAATTGGTCAGCATCAGGTCGACTGCGCGGAATTTGTAGCCCGGCGTAATGAAGATCGCCGTCTCGCCAGAAAAGGCTTTCAGTCGCCCGTCCTGGCCGGCCGCGCTTTCCAGGAGGCGCAAGGCGGTCGAGCCGACGGCAACGATGCGCCCGCCTTTGGCGCGCACGGCGTTGAGCACTTCCGCCGTACCTGCCGCGACCGTGCCGAACTCGGCATGCATGGTGTGCCCTGCGGTGTCGTCGGCCTTCACCGGCAGGAAGGTGCCGGCGCCGACGTGCAGGGTAACCTTCGCGACGCCGATACCGTGCTCCTTTAGGCCCGCCAGCAGCTTTTCGGTGAAATGCAGGCCTGCGGTGGGCGCAGCCACCGAGCCTTCCTCCTGGGCGAAGAGGGTCTGGTAATCGGTGCGATCCTTCTCATCCGGCTCGCGGCGGGAGGCGATATAAGGCGGCAAGGGCATCTCGCCGCGCTCGGCAATCGCCTGATCCAGGATCGGCCCGTGGAAGGAAAAGGAAAGGGTTATCTCCCCTCCCTCATCTTTCTGTGAAACTTGAGCGTCCAGTTCCCCGAGGAAACACACTTTTCCCTCAGTCCCGAACCGCAAGACATCGCCTGTTTCAAGCTTCTTGGCGGGCTTCACGAACGCCCGCCAATGCGAGCCGTCGATGCGCTTGTGCAGGGTCGCCTCGATCGCGGGCTCGGCGCTTCCGCGCCCGATGCGCCGCCCATGCAGGCGCGCGGCAATCACCTTGCTGTCATTGACCACCAGGCAGTCGCCGGCGCGCAGCAGCCCTGGCAGATCGGAGATCGTGCGGTCTTCGACGCTGGGCGCCTCACCCGGTTTCACCACGAGCAGCCGCGCGGAATCGCGCGGGCTCGCCGGCCGCAAGGCAATGCGGTCGGCCGGCAGATCGAAATCAAAGAGGTCCGTGCGCATGGTCCACCCTTTCCCATATGGGGAAAGGGCAAGGAAGGGCCTTACGCCCCCATCGTCGCCTTGACGATCTTGTCGGGGTTCTCGACCGGCTCACCGCGCTTGATCTTGTCGACGTTCTCCATGCCCTCGATCACCTTGCCCCAGACCGTGTACTGGTTGTCGAGGAAACGAGCGTCGTCAAAGCAGATGAAGAACTGGCTGTCGCCCGAGTCAGGATTGCCCGCGCGCGCCATCGACACGATGCCGCGGACGTGCGGCTCCTTGTTGAACTCGGCTTTGAGCTTCTTGCCCGAGCCGCTGGTCCCGGTGCCATGCGGGCAACCGGTCTGCGCCATGAAGCCGTCGATCACGCGATGAAAAACGATCCCGTCGTAAAAGCCGTCCTTCACCAGCTCCTTGATGCGCGCGACATGTCCCGGCGCAAGGTCGGGGCGCATCTCGATCACGACTTTACCTTTGGTGGTCTCCAGCGTCAGCGTATCTTCTGGCTTCGCCATATCACTCCCTCTCACAATACACACACAACAGACAGATTAGTTCAGCGCTCGATGGCTGCCTTCTTGATGTAGTCCATGCGCGGAAAATCTTTTGACAGGTACGCATTCCCTTCGCTCTGGAGGCGGCTCTGGTTGGGGCCGCGGCCGTTCGGCGCGCCCTCGCCGTATTCGGCGTTAAGCGCCTCGACGACGTTCATTCCGGACACCACCCGCCCAAACGGTGAAAAGCCTGACTGGTCAAGCCGCGAATTGTCGCCGAAGTTGATGAAGACCTGGCTGGTGCGTGTGTTCGGTCCGGCCATCGCAAAGGTGACCATGCCTTTCGTATTGCTTTGCGCGACCGGATCGTCGGAAATCTGCGCCGTGCGCCAGCGCGCCATGATCCCGGGATCGCCGTTGATGCCGAACTGCACCATGAAACCGGAGATCACGCGAAAGAAACGCGCGTTATCGTAGAAACCGTTCTTCACGAGATTGTAGAAACGGTCGGCGCCCTTCGGCGCCCAGGCGCGCGTCACCTCGATCACGAACACCCCCTTGGTGGTGTCGAAACGCGCCTTGTAGGTCGCCGGTGCCTGCTCGCGCAGGCCCGCGGGATTTTCCAGCGCCGATTGCGCGAAAGCGGGCGCTGCAAACAGCGCCAGCGTGAAAGCGAGAGATATCCATTTGAACCGGCGGGTGATCATTGCGCTCCTCGTTGCAGCGGCGCGCCCAATCAGCGCGCGAATTTCTTTTTCAGGCGCGCGACAACCGGTGCCGGCACGAAGGCCGAAACGTCGCCGCCCATGCCGGCGATCTGCCGGACCAATGTGGCGGTGATCGGGCGCACCGCCGGCGAGGCCGGCAGGAATACCGTGACGACCTCAGGCGCCATCGCGCCGTTCATGCCCGCCATCTGCATTTCATAGTCGAGATCGGTGCCATCGCGCACGCCACGGATGAGCATGGTTGCTCCCACTTTGCGCGCCGTGTCGACCACCAGGTTCGAGAAGGTGATGCAGGACAATTCGCACTTGGCCTCGCGCGCAAACGGCGCGCAGTTCTCGTGCAGCATGGCCGTGCGCTCCTCGGCGGAAAACAGCGGGGTCTTGCCCGGATGCACGCCGATAGCGATCACCAGCCGGTCCGCAAGGCGGACGGCATGCCGCACCACGTCGAGATGGCCGTTGGTGACCGGGTCGAATGACCCCGCGTATAGGGCGATTCTCGGCATAAAGCGGGGTCTAACCCGCCCTCCGCAGCCTCGCAAGGCCGCGGCCTTTGCGCCTTGAACCTTTTCCCCGGCGGCCGCGACCAATCATCAGGAGGCAGCCGGAAATCCACTGTTTTGTGACTCGTGTCACTGAACCAACGGCCGCCTTCCGTATTCCATCCTTGCCGAGAGCGAATGCTCCGGCGAGGCCTGAAACAGGGGGCTGTCATGTTGAAGTCACTCGCTGCCGTTGTGGTTGCCGCAACTATCGCCGTCGCGATCACCCTTTTGTCCGCGCCGACCACCGACGTGGTCGCGGGCCCCCTGCCCAAGCCAACCGCCGATGCAATGAAGGCCTGCAATGAGCAACCGTGGCCCTATTCCAATTGCGTCGGCACCGAGTTCGGCAATCCGAAGGTGCGGCTGATCACCATCGATCGCGCCGGCTGAGAAGGCGTCTTACCTATCCGCCAACGCGGCGCTAGGCTCTCTTCTCCGGGCAAAACGTCCTGAGGAGAGCACCAATGCGCCGCGCCACTCTTGCCGCCGCCCTGCTGCTGTGGGCGGCCGCCGCTTCCGCCCAGGATTACCCCACCCGGCCGATCCGCATCATCGTGCCGACGCCCGCCGGCGGGCCAGTCGACGTGATGGCGCGCGTGCTCGCCAATGCGCTGCCACCGGTGCTCGGGCAGAACGTCTTCATCGAGAACAAGCCGGGCGCCGGCAACACCATCGGCTCGCGCGCAGCCGCATCCGCCGATCCCGACGGCTATACGCTGATGGTTTCGGCCGCGAGCGGGCTCATCATGAGTCCAATGATCCACAAGAACGCGGGCTACGACGCATCGAACTTTGCGTCGATTGCACTCGTTGCAGAGACGCCGCAGGTGCTGGTGGTGAACGCGCAGACGCCGTTCAAGTCGGTCGCCGATCTCGTCGCCTATGCCAAGGCCAATCCCGGAAAGCTCAATTATTCGACCGGCGGCGTCGGCACGCTGCCGCATCTCAATGCCGAGCTGTTCAAGTCGGTGAGCGGCACCAACATTCTGCACGTGCCTTACAAGGGCGGCGGCCCGGCGCTGACAGCGGTCGTCGCCGGCGAAGTGCAGATGACGTTCGACACCGTAAGCACCTCGTTGCAGCTGATCCAGGACGGCAAGCTGCGCGCGCTCGCGATCGTCGGCCCCAAGCGTGCGCCCGAACTGCCGGACGTACCGGCCATGCCGGAGATTGCATTTCCATCGGTGACGAGCGGCGCCTGGACCGCGCTGATGGCGCCGCGCGACACGCCGCCTGCCATCATCGCGAAGCTCAATGCGGCGACCAATGCCGCGCTGAAGGGCGACGCGATGAAGACCGCGCTGTCGAAGCTCGGTGCGCAGCCGCGTGGCGGCGCTCCGCAAGATCTCACCGACCATATCCGGCGCGAGACGGAAAAGTGGAAGCCGATCGTCGCCGCGCTGAACCTGAAGGTGGACTAATCGAATGGTTTTCTCTCGTTTCGCATGCTGCCTGTTTGCATTGCTTGCGTTGACGGTTCCCGCTTTGGCGCAAACCCCACCCAGTCCGGCCGAGCTGCAGGCCTATCGCGGCCTGCACGCGGCCGCCGTAAAGGGCGACGTTGCCGAGATCGATAAA
This sequence comes from Pseudolabrys sp., assembly GCA_040512415.1. Classification (GTDB taxonomy): domain Bacteria; phylum Pseudomonadota; class Alphaproteobacteria; order Rhizobiales; family Xanthobacteraceae; genus Pseudolabrys. The sequence continues at coordinate 7,195 of JBEVFG010000059.1, forward strand.
CTGGTGAAATCCGGCGCACCGATCGATGCGCGCGACAGCCGCGCCCGTACCCCGCTGCATGTCGCCGCCTTCATGCGCAAGCCGGACGCCGCGCGCGCGTTGATGCAACTCGGAGCCGACGCCAATGCGCTCGAGGCGCAGAAATACGACATCGTCACCATCGCGGCAGTCGCCGATGACGTGCCGACGCTGAAAGCCGCGCTCGAAGGCGGCTGCAAGGCGGGCAACGTCACCAGCCCGTATTATGGCACAGCGCTGATCGCTGCCGCGCATCTCGGCCACGACGAGGTCGTGCGCACATTGATCGCAGCGAAAGCACCGCTCGACCACGTCAACAACCTCGGCTGGACCGCGGTGATCGAGTCGATCGTGCTCGGCGACGGCGGCAAGCGCCACGTCGCGACACTGAAAGCACTCGTCGATGCCGGCGCCAACGTGAACCTTGCCGACCGCTCGGGCGAAACGCCGCTCACGCTCGCGAAGAGACGCGGTTTCAAAGAAATGGTCGCGATCCTGGAGAAAGCAGGCGGGCGGTAGTGCCTAACTTGTCTGCCGCGCCAGCGACAGCCAGAGGCCGCCGCCGATCAGCACGACGCCGGAGAGCCGGCCGAGCAGCGCGTTGTGGCGAGGCTTCATGAACCAGGCCCGTCCGAGGCCCGCCGCAACCGCCCAAGCCGCATCGGTTAAGCCCGCGAGCACCACCGTCACCGTGCACATCACGAACAGCTGCCAGCCCACGGGCAGCGTCGGGTCGACGAATTGCGGCAGGAAGGCCGTGAAGAAGGCAATCGTCTTCGGGTTAGTGATGGCGACGAGGAAGCCGCGTGATATGTGCACGTGGTGGCGCGGCGGAGCAGTCTCCACCGCACGGCCGGCGGTGCGCCAACTCTGGATGCCGAGCCAGATCAAATAGGCCGCGCCGACCCAACGCAGGACTTCAAATACTTCGGTCGATTCAGGCCGAGCGCGATGCAGGCGAGCAGCGCCGCATTGCCCAATGTGGTGCCGATCACGGTGATCAGCGCCGCGCGCATACCGCGTGTGGCGCCTGTCGCAATCACGAAAGTAACGATCGGGCCCGGCACGATCACCAGGACGAAGGTGATGAGCAGGAAGGCCGAGAAGAGGTGGTAGTTCATGGCTGACCCATCGTTCGATCCTGCCTAGATTGGCACGGGCAAGACTTCAAGCGATCTTGATTTAGTATCGGAGTGTTCCTGCGTTATCGGGGGATATGAGCAATCGACCCCTGAACCGGCGCGAATTCACTGGGCTTT